>JAUYMZ010000104.1 GCA_030699355.1 Bacteroidota bacterium
GCTATACGTTTGAGGAAATTGCAGGTAAAAAACCAGGTCATTTATTACAAGGAAAAGATACCAATATAGAAACCAAAGCAGCACTCTCCAAAACCATCAAAAATATAGAGCCTTATACAGGAGAAATATTAAACTACAAAAAAAACGGAGAACCTTATTGGATATCTATTTCCATTACGCCATTAATGGATGATAACAAACATATTGGGTTTATTGCCATTGAATCTGATATTACAGAAAAAAAGAAATTTGAAGACAAGTTAAAAGAAAGCGAAGAAAAGTTTAGGCTACTTATTGAGTCGGCAACCGATATATTTTACTATACTGATTCGCATGGTAACTTCATTTACGTAAACGAAATTTCTGCAAAAATTACGGGGTATTCTACAGAAGAACTACTTAGCATGAACTACCTTGATTTGGTAAAATCTTCTCACAAAAATCAAGTAGCTCAATTCTATTTAAAACAAGCTAAGGAAGAAACTTTGGTAACTTATTATGAGTTTCCCATTAAAACCAAAGGTGGTAAAACGGCTTGGATTGGACAAAATGTTCAACTTATTGAAACACAAGATAACAAAAGGGGCATACAGGCAATAGCCAGAGAAATTACGAAGCTAAAGGATGCCCAACTTGAAATTGAAAGCTCACATAATTTCCTTAATGAAATAATGGAAGCTAGTCCGAACCCCATGTTTGTTAAAAACAGAAAACACGAGTGGATACTTGTAAATAAGGCCTATACAGAATTTACTAGCATAGATAAAAGTAAAATAATTGGCAAAACAGACACCGACTTTTTAAACAAGACCGAGGCCTTAGAATTTATTAAGAATGATGAGGAACAGTTTTTAACGCAAAAGGCGCAAGAGCGAGAGGTGGTATTTGTTTCGCCTGATGGTTTGGAAAAGATTTTACTTGTTAAAAAAACCATTGTAGAAAACAACAAGGAACTATTCTTAATTGCCAATATAACAGATATAACAGAACTAAAAGAAAGAGAGAAACAAGTACTGCTATACAACAAAATTGCTGATCAAATAAGCGATGCTATTTCGGTTTCTGATTACAGCGGTTCACTTATCTATGTGAATGAGGCACATGCCAAAAACTTAGGAAAAACAAGAGAAGAACTTATTGGAAGTTCCATTACAAAAATGGAAAAAAACTTCGCAACCATTGCAGATTGGCAAGAACATTACAATATTGTTAAACAAAAGAAAAACCTATTGGTAGAAGGTACCAATAAGCGGGCAGATGGCAGCGAGTTTCCAGTTGAGGCACATGTGAAATATGTAAATATTGAAAATAAAGGATACATCGTTGCCGCCATTAGAGATATTTCTGAAAGGGTACAAGCGGCCGAAGAGGTTAAGAATTTAAAAGAATTTTATGAGAATGTTTTACATAAAATTCCTTCTGATATTGTGGTTTTTGATAAAGACCAACGCTATTTATTTTTAAATGAATTAGCCATAAAAGACCCAGTTAGAAGAAATTGGATAATAGGTAAAACAGATTTTGATTACTGCAAAGAATTTAATAAACCCATAGAGATGGCAGAGAGCAGGAGAGCCATTTTTAACCAAGTATTAAATAAAAAAGAACAATTAGAATTTGAAGAGAAAGTAGTAGATAAAGATGGAAAACCTCTTTGGATGTTGCGCAGATTTTTCCCAATTTTAGACCAAAATGACGAAATTTTAAATGTATTTGGCTTTGGAATTGACATTACCAATAGAAAAGAAACTGAAGAAAAAATTAAGGAAAACGAAGAGCGTTTAAAATTGGCAACCAGCTCGGCCAATTTAGGAATATGGGATTGGAATCTAGTAAACAATTCACTTATTTGGGAAGCAAGCATGTACCAAATTTTTGGGGTTGAACCCAATCAGTTTAAAAATGATTACGAAGCATTTTTACATACACTGCATCCAGAAGACAGAGATAGAGTGGGTTCAGACATACAAGAAGCCATTGCCAATAACGAAGATTACCAAAATGTTTTTAGAATAATTACCCAAAAAGGTGAAGTACGTTATATAAAAGCCGTTTCTAAAACATTTAGAGACGCCCATAACCATGCCTATCGCATGATAGGCGTAAATTACGACGTTACCGAGGCCACCATAACCCAACAGCAAATTCTTAAACAACAGCAAGATTTAGAAGAAGCGCAGCATTTGGCCAAAGTGGGCGGTTGGGAAATTACGGTAGCTACCAAAGCTATATTTTGGTCGAAGGAAATATATGCCATTTGCGATTTCCCAGAAACTTTTTCTCCAAGTTTAAATGCTACCTACGAGCTCTTTACACCTGCCACTAGACCCGCCATTATTCAAGGTTTTTACAATGCCATTGAAAAACACGAAGAGTTTGAAATTGAAGGGCAGATACAAACCGCATCCAAAAAAATTGCAGATATTAAAGTGCGCGGAATTCCTTATTCTGAAAAAGGAAAGGTGATAGCCATCAGGGGGATTTTCCAGGATATTACCCAAGAAAAAGCGGCTAGCAGGATGTTAGAACAGTATACAGCCGATTTAGAAAAGAAAAACAAAGAATTAGACCAGTTTGCTTACGTAGTTTCACACGATTTAAAAGCACCGCTTAGAGGTATTAACAATCTTAGCATGTGGATAGAAGAGGATTTGGAAGGTAAAATAGAACCCGATACCAAAAACAACCTCGATCTTATGCGGAAACGTGTAAAACGTATGGAAGGGCTTATTGATGGAATTTTACAATATTCGAGGGCAGGAAGAATTAAACACGAAAGGGTAACATTTAACCTCAAAGATACCCTAAACGACCTCATTCAAAATATGGAACCCCCTGCTAAGTTTAAGTTTATTATCCCAGAAGAGCTTCCAAAACTACACACCGAAAAAATTGCCATCGAACAAGTTTTTGCCAACTATATCAGCAATGCTATTAAATATAATAATAATGCTGAACCTAAGATAGAAATTTCTGTTACAGAAAATCATGATATGTACGAGTTTTGTGTGGCAGATAATGGTCCGGGAATTGAAAAAGAATTTTTTGAGAAAATTTTCGTTATTTTCCAAACCTTACAAGCAAGAGATACGTTTGAGAGCACAGGAGTAGGTTTGGCCATTGTAAAGAAGATGGTAGAAGAAAAAGGAGGTAAAGTTTGGCTCAGCTCCGAATTGGGAAAAGGTACTCAATTTTACTTCTCGTGGCCTAAATTTGAAACTGAATCAGAAGCATAATGGTAAAAAAAATTGTAATTCTATTTTTCTTTTTCGGTTTGAACCTACACTTGGTTCAAGCCCAATGCGTAGACCCACTTGCCATCTCACCTGGGTTTCCTTGTCCTGACCCAACCTATAAACCGGTATGCGGTTGCGACCAAGTTACTTACAGAAATGATTGTGAGGCTAGGTATAGAAATGGTATTTTAAGTTTCACGGATGGGCCTTGTTCGGGATTTGAATTTGATATGATTCCGAATTTTGTGGGAGAAAATGACATTATGCGCTTTACGTTTGTTCAAAATACAGGAACAACAGCCACCATGTATGTTTTAGATTACTACGGTAAATTAATGATTCAGCGAACTTTGCCGGCCAGCGACAATTTTGCGGCGCCATTTATGTTTGATATGCCCGAAGTAAATAGCTTTAGACCCGGGCCATATATTGTAATTGTTTTTAATGCACGCGGGGCATATCGATTTAAAAAATTTGTGAAAGTTTAATTTTCAAACAATTAAACTGGATTTTTTTAAAATATATGCATACTTTCGCATCCCCAAAGTATAGGGAAGGAGATTTTTTAAACATTTTGTTGTGAATTAAAAAAACTTGCCCTATTTTTGCAACCCCTTTAATAAAACTGTATAAGCGTGGACGCATTAAGTTACAAAACAATTTCAGCCAATAAGGCAAGCACAACCAAAAACTGGCATGTGATTGATGCTGAAGGACAAACCTTAGGAAGATTTGCCTCAAAAGTGGCAAACATTTTACGTGGCAAACATAAGCCATCATTTACACCACATGCAGATTGTGGCGATTACGTAATTATTATCAATGCTGATAAAATTCGTTTCACTGGCAACAAGATGAATGAAAAAGAATACAAATTCTTTTCAGGATATCCAGGCGGTTTGAGACGTGAAGTAGCCAAAGATATTTTGGTACGTCGTCCTACCTACATTGTAGAGCATGGTATCAAAGGCATGTTGCCAAAAACCAAATTGGGCGCAGAATTATTCCGCAACTTGCATGTATATGCTGGTTCAGAACACCCACATGCAGCTCAACAACCAAAAGAATTAAAATTCTAAGAGATGGAAATCAATAACGCATTAGGAAGAAGAAAAACAGCAGTTGCGCGTGTTTACCTTACAGCAGGTACAGGTAACTTAACTGTAAACAAGAAAGATTACAAAACATACTTTCCTACGCTAAGCTTGCAAATTGCTGCAGCAAAAGCGTTTGAAGTAACCAATACCGTTGGGCAGTTTGATGCTACAATCCATGTAGATGGTGGCGGACAAACTGGTCAGGCAGATGCTATTAAATTAGCTATCTCTCGTGCATTGGTAAAACACAATGCCGAATTAAAGCCGGCATTAAAGGTAGCAGGTTTATTAACCCGCGACCCTAGAATGGTTGAACGTAAAAAGCCTGGTCAGAAGAAGGCTCGTAAACGTTTCCAATTCGTAAAACGTTAATCAGAATTTATCAATTAATATGTCAAAAATCACGCACGAAGAGTTGCTGGAAGCGGGAGTGCACTTTGGTCACTTAACCCGTAAATGGAATCCGAAAATGGCCCCATATATTTTTATGGAGAAAAACGGAATCCACCTCATCGATTTACACAAAACAGCCGTAAAGCTGGATGAGGCCGCTCAAGCCATTAAAAACATTGTAAAGTCGGGTAGAAAAGTTCTTTATGTTGCTACTAAAAAGCAAGCTAAAGAAATTATGGAAACCGAGGCTAAACGAGTAAACATGCCTTACGTTTGCGACCGCTGGTTAGGTGGTATGCTTACCAATTTTGGTACTGTTAGAAAAAGTATTAAGAAACTGCAAACGCTAGAAAAATTAGCGCAAGATGGCACTTATACTAATATCAACAAAAAAGAGCGTCTAATGATAGACCGCGAAAAAATTAAGTTGAAAAAAGTATTAGGTGGAATTGCAGACTTAAATCGTTTACCTGCAGCTTTACTTATAGTAGATATCAAACGTGAACACATTGCTGTTGCCGAAGCTACTAAGTTAAATATTCCTACTTTTGGAATCGTGGATACCAACTCAGATCCTACTTTGGTTGATTTCCCAATTCCTGCAAATGATGATGCAGCTAAATCAATCGCTTTGATTACTCGTTACATCACAGACGCAATCGTAGAAGGTTTATCTGAACGCAAACGCGAAAAAGAAGAAACAGCCGATAAAGAAGTTGTTGCTGAAAAAGAACAAGCTTAATAACAAAAAAGCCTCCGCCACAAGGCGGGGGCTTTTTTAAATACCCCCAATCAAAAAATTATTTCAAACATTCAAATTTAAAAATTATGAGTATAAGTGCAGCTGATGTAAACAAACTACGCCAAATGACTGGCGCTGGAATGATGGACTGCAAAAAAGCGCTTCAAGAAACCAATGGTGATTTTGATGCCGCTGTAGATTTCTTGCGTAAAAAAGGTGCTAAAATTTCTGCAAATCGTGCAGATCGTGATGCCAAAGAAGGTGCTATCATTGCAAAAGTATCTGCAGATGGCAAATTAGGCGTTATTGTTCAATTAAGCTGCGAAACAGACTTCGTTGCTAAAAATGAAGATTTCGTTGCCTTTACACACAAACTTGCCGAGATTGCTATTGCCAACAAAGCAGAAACTATTGATGCATTGAAAGCTTTACCAATGGATGGCTTAACTGTAGGTGATAAAATTACCGAACAAGTTGGTAAAATTGGCGAAAAAATCGACGTAGTTAAATACGAAATCGTTAATGGCGAAAATATCGTTCCTTATATCCATGCTGGTAACAAACTAAGTGTGTTGGTTTCTTTAAACATTGCTCCTAGCGAAGCTAATTTTTTAGCAGGTAAAGATGTTGCTATGCAAATTGCAGCGCTTAATCCAGTTGCTGTTGATAAAGATGGTGTAGACCAAACTATCATCGACCGCGAAATTGCCATCGGAATGGATCAAGCCCGTGCAGAAGGAAAACCTGAAGCCATGCTTGAAAAAATTGCTCAAGGTAAATTAGGTAAATTCTACAAAGAAAATACTTTATTAAACCAAGAATTTGTTAAAGATAACAGCAAAACCATCGCTCAAATGCTAGATGGCATTGAAAAAGGTTTAACTGTAAGTTCTTTTAAAAGAATCTCTTTATAATAATTTTTATAAAAAAGGCTGTCTCTATCGAGATAGCCTTTTTTTTGTGCCTAATTATACCGTAATCTTGTAAACCAAAACAACCAGTATGAAATATAAACGCGTTCTTTTAAAACTTAGCGGAGAAGCCCTCATGGGCGATATGCAATTTGGTATTGATCCAAAAATATTAGAACAATATGCATTAGATGTAAAAAAAGTAGTTGATTATGGCGTTGAAGTAGCCATTGTAATTGGAGGTGGAAATATCTTTAGAGGTGTTTCTGGCTTAGCTGGTGGCTTAGTTGAACGTGCCCAAGGTGATTACATGGGAATGCTTGCTACAGTTATTAATTCGATGGCATTACAAGGTGCCTTAGAAAAAATTGGCATGCAAACCCGTTTACTTACTGCTATTCACATGGAGCAAATTGCCGAACCATTTATTCGCCGCAGAGCCATACGCCACCTAGAAAAAGGTCGTGTTGTGATTTTTGGAGCTGGTACAGGTAATCCTTATTTTACTACAGACTCTGCTGCTGCATTGCGTTCGGTAGAAATAGATGCTAACTTGGTTCTCAAAGGAACAAGGGTAGATGGTATTTATACCGCAGATCCAGAAAAAGACCCAAATGCTACTAGGTTCAGCCAGATAACTTTTGAAGAAGTGTATGAGCGTGGCCTAAACGTTATGGATATGACAGCCATAACCCTTTGCCAAGAAAATAAAATGCCTATTGTGGTATTTGATATGAACAAACCGGGCAACTTCCTCAAAGTTTGTGCAGGCGATACCGAGGTAGGAACAACCGTTCACTAAAAAATAAAGATTAAAAAAAAAGGATTGCAATATAATTTGCAATCCTTTTTTTTGTTATTGAGCCATATTTCTAACGCCCAAAACCGATTTTGCCATTTGCTGTATAGATTTGGCATCAAAGCCACATTCGGCGTATAGCTCGTGTTGCTCGCCATGTTCCACAATTCTATCTGGCATTCCCATTCTAGTTACATCAGCATGGTAATGGTTTTCGGCCATAAATTCCAAAATGGCTGAACCAAAACCACCCACTATGGTGCCATCTTCCACTGTAATAATTTGTTTATACTTGGTAAATACCTCATGCAACATCTCTTCATCAAGGGGTTTCACAAAACGCATATCGTAATGCGCACAAGAAATTCCGTCTTTATCTAATAAATTAATAGCGGTTTGAGCCAATAATCCGGCTGTACCAAAAGATAGAATAGCCATATCTTTTCCATCTCTCAACTTTCTACCTTTCCCTACTACTATTTCTGCAAACGGACGTTTCCAATCTATCATAACACCGTTTCCGCGTGGGTAACGAATAGAGAAAGGACCAGCATTTTTATCAAGCGTAGCAGAATACATTAAATTTCGCAATTCTTCTTCATTCATTGGCGCAGAAACCACCATATTGGGAACACAACGCATATATGGAATATCGAGCATTCCGTGGTGTGTTTGACCATCGGCACCAGCTAAACCAGCTCTATCCATGCAAAAAATTACATGTAATTTTTGTAAAGCAACATCATGTACTACCTGATCGTAGGCTCTTTGCATAAACGTTGAGTAAATATTACAAAAAGGAATCATTCCTTGCGTTGCTAAACCCGCGCTAAAAGTTACCGCATGTTGCTCGGCAATACCCACATCAAAAGCCCTATCTGGCATTGCTTTCATCATAATATTCATTGAACTACCAGATGGCATGGCAGGCGTAATTCCTACAATTTTAGGATTCATTTCTGCCAATTCTACTATTGAATGTCCGAAAACATCTTGAAATTTAGGAGGTTGTGGAGTATTGTTAGCAGATTTTATAATTTCACCACTTGTTTTATCAAAAAGACCTGGCGCATGCCACTTTGTTTGATCTTTTTCTGCTGGCGCAAATCCCTTTCCTTTAACGGTAACACAATGCAATAATTTTGGACCTGGAATCTTTTTTAAATCATTAAAGATTTTTACTAAGTGGTTTACATCATGACCATCAACTGGGCCAAAATATCTAAAACCAAGGGCTTCAAATAAATTGCTATGCGTAAGCAATCCACCTTTTAAGGTATCATGCACTTTAGACAAAATATCTTGTGATAATTGCCCAAGTTTACTCATTTTATCTAAGGCCTTCCACACATCATCTTTAAACTTGTTATAGGTAGGCGAAGTAGTAATATCTGTTAAATATTCTTTAAGAGCGCCCACATTAGGGTCGATACTCATGCAATTATCATTTAGTACTACAATAATGTTGGCATTGGCCACACCTGCGTGGTTTAAACCCTCAAAGGCCATTCCACCCGTTAGCGCACCATCACCAATAACAGCAATATGTTGCTTATCGTGTTCACCTTTCAGTTTGCTAGCCACGGCCATACCCAAAGCAGCAGAAATAGAAGTAGATGAATGTCCAACGCCAAAAGCATCATACTCACTTTCTGTACGCTTTGGGAAACCAGACAAACCTTTATAAACCCTATTGGTATGAAATTGACTTCTTCTTCCAGTTAAAATTTTATGTCCATAAGCTTGGTGACCCACATCAAAAATGAGTTGATCTAGAGGCGTATTAAAAGCATAATGTAAAGCAACAGTAAGCTCTACAACACCAAGGCTAGCGCCAAAATGGCCACCATAAACAGACACTGTATCAATAATATACTGACGAAGTTCTTGGGAAATTTTAACCAAGTCTGATTCGGCGAACTTTCGCAAATCTTCCGGATAATTGATTTGGTCTAAATGCGGACCAGCGTAAATTTTAATATTTTGCATAACAGGTAGTTGCAAGGGTTTAATCCAAATAACAAGAAAAAGGCTACAAGGTTTTAAACACTGCTTGAGCGGGTGAAAATAAGTATATCCTTTAATTTAAGAAAGCAAACGAAAGAAATTTCATTTCATTGCCCAACTTTATAAACGTGCATCACTCACAATTAAATCTTTTGGGTGTATAGAAAGTACGGGAATTGGACTACCTTTTACCATTTGTTGCGAATATTTGCCAGAGAAAAAAGCTGTTAAATTGGTTTCTTGTTCGGTCATAATTACAATCATACCGGCACTAATTTCTTTGGCAAAATCTAATACTTGTTGAGTTGGATTGCCTCCAAGCCTTACCTCAGAAACACACCGCACGCCATTTTCTTCGATATTGGTAGTTACTTGCCTGATATAATTGTTTATTAACACCTCAGTATCGGCACTTTTATCATTAGAAACACCCAGAATAACGAGGGCTGAACCTAAAGCTTTTGCCATGGCAATGGCATAAGGCACTTTTTGGCGGGTTTCAAAAGAAGAATCTATTGGTACTACAATTTTACTGTAGTTAAATTGTTTTCCATTACAAGGTACAGTAAGCACCAAACGCTCTAAATGATCAATAATTTTATTGGCATCGGAGGCATTTACAACCCCAGCTGAGCTAGATTCTGAACTTAAAGGCAGAATCATTAAATCACTTTCTGTTTCAACAAAATGTTTTGCCAATTCTTTATGCGAAGCAAGTTGCTCTACTTTATAATTAGGTGGCAAACTACTTACCCCACCACCTATTGTAAAAGCAGTAACTTGGGAGCGAAAATAACGCTGCAAACTAGCTGCTACATCCATTGCTGCGTTGCAGTCTTGTGCATTTTTTAATGCAATACAAAAATTAGGAATTACAATAGCCATATGTTTAAAATTTTACACAATATATTAAAATTTCCTTTAAAAAATCAAAAATGAAAAAAAAGTTAAATTTTTTTTGTAATTGGAAAACCAGAGCGATAGAATAAAAAGCAGTCAAAACACTGATTTTTAACAATATACAACTCAAAACAGCTTATATTATTGATTATTGTCAAAAAAAAATAGTTTTGCAACCATTAAAATAAAAAATGAAAGAAGCATTCGACTGCAACCTTTGTGGCGGCACTGCCGGGCAAAAAATTCCGTTTAGGTATCAATTTAAAGATCGATTTTTATGGGCCATTCAATGCAATCAATGCGAGCTTATTTCTATTTGGCCGCGACCAAGTGATAATGAGATTACAGAAATGTATGCCGACGATTATTTTGTTGGTTCAGACAACAAGACCCACCACATGGATGTGGCCTATGTTGATTTGCTTTCGGCAGGTGATTATAAAGACGGTGTTGAAGAAATAAAAAGGCATTGTAAGAGTGGCAATATTTTAGATGTAGGTTGTGCCACCGGAAATTTTTTACATGCACTAAAGCAAAACGGATTTTCTGTAAAGGGCATTGAACTTTCGACCTTTGCTTCTGAATTTGGAATAAAAAACTTTGGCATAGAAATTATAAATAAACCCTATGATTTTGCCTTACTTAACAAGGAATTACCCGAAAACCATTTTGATGTAATTCTCATGGGTGATGTGCTAGAACACTTTACCAACCCAACTGAGGCCGCAAGATTAACCCATACTATTTTAAAACCTGGCGGTAAAGCCATTATACATTTGCCTGGCACGTTAAATCTTATTTCGAGCAAGTTGGCATTTTTGATTTATAGGTTAATCGGCTCGCAAAAAACCATGCACATTCCACCTTACCACCTCACAGAATTTAGTGCCAAAACAGCCCGTCGTTTGCTTAGCGATTGTGGCTTCACAAAAATCATTATAAAAGAAGAGATAAAACACCCTAGCACTATTCCGTTGCGGGGCAATTGGATAGAAAATACGGTAAAATATAGCTTACAATTTGTAAACTATTTTTTAACCAAAACCTTTGGCACAGCCGGAGATAGAATTTTAATAGAAGCGTATAAATAAACCCGATTATTGTCCGGTAAAGGCAGGCTTTCTTTTCTCATTAAATGCTGTAACACCCTCTTTGTAATCATCGCTGCGGCCTGCTATTTCTTGGCAATATGCTTCGTATTCTAACATGGTATCGAGGTCGCTGGTATACGATTTTTGGAGCATTTTTTTCATGAGTCCAATGGCTTTAGTAGGTGCAGAAGCAAAATGTGTAGCCAATTTATTTACCTCATCATCTAGCTCTTCAATCTTTACAACCCTATTTACCATGCCCCAATCTGCTGCTTGTTGGGCAGTAACTTTAGAGCCTAAGGCAGCTAATTCAAAAGCCCTGGCTGAACCTAATAAACGTGGTAAAAAATAAGAAGAACCTGAGTCGAGCACCAAGCCAACATTTACAAACACCTCTATTAAGCTGGCGTTTTCTGCTGCAATAATCATATCGCAGGCAAGTGCCAAAGAACATCCTGCGCCCGCGGCAACTCCATTAAGCTTGCAAATTACTGGTATGGGCAAATTACGAATAGCCCTAATCATTGGGTTATATCTTTTATACAAACTATCGCTCAAAGAACGATTTTTACTTCCAGCTATAGCCTTCAAATCTTGTCCGCTGCAAAATGCCTTACCAGCACCGCTGATTATTAACACACGAATGCTTTTATCTTTGGCTGTTTTTTTAAGAGCATCATTCACATCAGCACTTAATTGCTCGTTAAAAGCATTAAATACATCGGGACGATTTAAGGTAAGGTTGGCAACGCCATCCTTAATTTCGAACAAAATAGTTTCGTAACTCATAGTAATTAATTTATGCGAATTTAAAATTTAGGTTCAGGATGAAAAACATAAAAATAAAACCCAGTAAAAAACCCAGGTATAATTGATTTGGCAAATGGGCTTTAAGGCTTAAGCGAGCAGAGGCTACATAACCGCTAGCCAAAATGGCAAGCGCCAATAAAATCCTATAATCTGCATAGCCTTTGTAGGCAAGTGCTGCCAACAATCCACAAAGAGCGCCCATGGTAGCCAAATGAATGCTAATCTTATTAAAAGAATTAATTAAAAACACCGCTGCCACAATACCCGTGCATGCCAACAAATACTTTAACAAATAAGTGGGTGTTAAAGGCGATTGCATCAGATTATAATACACAAAAATATAGAGCGACAAAGTAAATAAATAAGGGTATTTTCTGTCTTCTTGGCGTTCCATAGTTATGGCAGAAATGGTACCCATTGCTTTCATAATAAGCACCAAAAATAAGGGCACAATGCTGGTAGCAATAAAGATGAAGGCCACATAAAACAATTGCAGCTTAAATGGCACCCCGTAACTAAGTGGCGGGTAAAAGGTAAATAATACATACAAGCACAGCAGGTTTACAAAAACCGGATGCCAGATTACAGAAACAGCTTTGGCAATAAAAGAATTCATCTATTTAACTGCCACCACGCTAATTTCTACATTGGCATTGAGCGGCAGTTTTACTACCTGCACGGTTTCGCGGGCTGGGAAATTGCTGCTAAAAAAACTGCCATACACCTCGTTAATAGCAGCAAAATTGGCTAAATCTACACAGTAAATCGTTGTTTTAACCACATTCGAAAAATCCATACCAGCCTCCTTTAATATGGCTTGTAAGTTTTCCATCACCTTGTTGGTTTCGGCTTTAATATCTGTTTGAACCATTTGGCCAGTTTTGGCATCTTTGGCAACCTGACCACTGGTGTATAATACGCCATTAATTAAAACGGCATGACTGTATGGACCAATTGGCTCGGGCGCGTGCTCACTTGTAATAATTTTCTTTTCCATGTGTTTGGGCTTCTTATCTTTGTTGTTCTTAATTTGTTGCGAATATGAAAATTTTGGCCAGAGGTTCAATGAACCGAATAAAAGAATTGAAAGAAAAATTACTCGGTGTTGCATGTGAACTTACTTGTATAGACGATAGTGATTTATTGAGTGCTAATATACATCAATTTGATGTAATATTCGACCTCAAATTTGATGAAAAAAAGGAACAACTCAAATATTATGCAGGATTAAAAAATATTCCGGTGTTTGTTTGTGCTGTAAAACAGGCCTTGGATCAAGCCGTACATGAGTATAACGGCAAGATAACATGTCATTTATACGGCATTAATGCCCTTCCCACTTTTTTAAATAGAAGTTTATTGGAGGTTTCGATGCATCAAGAAGAGAGTGAGGCCAATTTGGTGCAATGCATGGAGCATTTTCAATGGCCATACAAATTGGTGAAAGACCGCGTGGGGATGCTTACGCCGCGTATTGTTTTTATGATTATAAACGAAGCATGTTATACCTTACAAGAAGGAACTGCCAGCAAAGAAGATATTGATACGAGCATGAAATTGGGCACAAATTATCCATTTGGTCCGTTTGAGTGGGCCAATAAAATTGGCATCAAACATGTGTACGAAACCTTAGAAGCACTCTACCAAGACACGCATGATGAGCGATATAAGGTTTGTTCGCTATTAAAAACTAAGTATTTGAGGAATGAGGAGTTTTAGGAAAATTCGAAATTCTAAATTCGAAAGGGGATTTATGTTTGGGGGAGATTTTTGTTTAATCGTTTATGCGTTTAAGGATTTGTGTTGGTACTTATTGCCTACCTTAACAAAAAAGGCAGCACCAAACTAGTGCTGCCTTTTTAACATTAATAATGAACCACTTTTTTTGTTTCGGAGGCACCGTTTTTATCTGTACATTTAAACCAATAGATACCTTTGGGTTTATTGCTTAAATCGTAGCTTAAGGTCTCGCTAAAACTAGTTTGGTCTAGCAGCTTACCCGCCACAGAATAAACTTCTAAGTTTAACTCTCCTTTGCTTTCATATTTTAAAGTGACTTGGTTTGCACTTGGGTTAGGATACAATAATAAACCACTTAAATTTTTAACCTCTTGTATACCCACAGGAAACAATGGGCCGTTAGAAAGTAAGTTGCCGTTGCTGTCTAGTTTGCAAACTAAACTGCCGTGAAAAAAGGTAGAGGTTATATCCCAAATGGAATGTAAAGTATAAAAACTATGATCATTATTCTCCACAAAACACTCTAAACCAGAATAATAATCATCTCCCGTAATTGAAATTATTGGAAAAACATGAGTAACAAACATCTCTAAATCAAACTCAATCATATAAAAATCAATGCTGTCTCTTGCAATTGTAATTCCAAAAAAACCTTTTCCATCCTTTTTCTTGGTTAATCCACGTAATCTTTTATCAAATAGAACAGGATTATTTACCGAATCCCTATACATCCAAGCTTTTCTAGTTTTAAATATTTTTCCTTTATCATTAAAAAACACCCAAGTGGGGTCTAAAGTAAGAGAATTAGTTACATTGTATATTAAAGCACAATAGGTACTATCATTTAATTGGGTACTTCCAGCATAAGAAATATCTGGCAAAATTTTAGAGCGAGTTACTGTGCTATATTGCAAGCCAAAAGTATCCATTTCACTATTTGCCTCTATTAAATTGCCGCTTGTATCT
>JAUYMZ010000112.1 GCA_030699355.1 Bacteroidota bacterium
AATTCTTAACCTCTTGTATACCCACAGGAAACAGAGGTCCGTTGGAAAGTAGTTTACCGTTGCTGTCTAGTTTGCATACAAGACTGCCATATGTAGATGTAGAAGAAATAGAATCAATATCTAAAAATCTAAGCTGATAAAAATTCTTATCTTCATCTTGCACAAAAGCCATTAATCCAGCATGAGAGTTTTTAGTATCGTAGGTAGGCAACCCAGGGTAAACTTTCTTTATATACAAGTTATTATCTAAAACAAGCATCCTCTGCCTATCAATAGAATCATCAAAAAAACAATGAGCTAAAAATTCATTACGTGTTTGGCTTTTTACTAAACCTTTGAATGTTGCATTAAAAACTAAAGGATTATTTACCGAATCCCCGAACATCCATGCTTTTCTAGTTTTAACTATTTTTCCTTTATCATTAAAAAACACCCAAGTGGGGTCTAAATTAAGGGAATTAGTTACATTGTATATTAAAGCACAATAGGTACTATCATTTAATTGGACACTTCCAGCGTAAGAAATATCTGGCAAAATATTAGAGCGAGTTACTGTGCTATATTGCAAGCCAAAAGTATCCATTTCACTATTTGCCTCTATTAAATTGCCGCTTGTATCTATTAAAGCTGTAATAATTCTTTTTTGATAAATTGACGCTGTACTGTCATAGTGAGAACGACCAATAACTAGAATTTGATTATTTCTTGTATGGTAAACATAATCAAATACAGCAGATTTAAATCCATTCCAATCTCTGCGATAATAACGTTCCCATTTCTTTATCCCTGCTAAACTATACCGCGCCAAAAAACCAGATTCGCGCCAAACATAACCCGGAAAGGGTCTGCCAGAATATGAGCCGCAAGCTAATATTTCTTCGTCTATTTCATTAATATTTTCGATAGAATTGGCAGTATCACCTAAGATTATTGGCCCTATTTTCTTTCCATTCCCATTAAAAATAGTAATCTGACCATTATAAGTGTTTTTATAATCGGTGGTAAAACTTGACCCTACCAATTTATTATTAAAAACACCTAAACGACCATATTCAGACCCATCTAAATTTTGAACCATTGAGCCAGTTTTCAGGTCTTTAGACACTTTTACAATCATAGTACCAAAACCATCATCAAAAGATGTTGTAGCAATGCTAAAATAAATATTATCATTAAACAGGCAAATAGCATTCCAATCCGATGTGGTTTTTAATTTATGTACATAAGGAGAAAAGGCTTGTGTGAAACCCTCAAAGTTCGCAAAACAGAAAAATAAAAATATAATTATTTTAGGTTTCATATTTTTATTCTTTTTTAACCATAAACTTTTGGTCTATACCAGAACCTTTTACAAGAAGATAATAAATGCCCGGGGCTACTTGGTTTAAATCTATAGGTTTATTTGCATCAAATGCAGAAGCATCAAAAACTTTTCTTCCTAATATGTCAATGAGCGTTAAATCTAGCACCGACTTAGCTTCTGAAAATCCTTTAATCCAAACCGTTCCATTTGTTGGATTTGGATAAATATTGAGGCTTGTTTGTTGTTCTTGCATAGGTTGATTTGCTTTTTTACCTGAGTTGAGGGAGCAATTTAAATAAATTTGGTTATTATTTTGAAACAATTCTGCTAGGGTTCCCGATAGTTGATAATCTTCCTGAAAGTGAGAAACAATAAGAGTATAAGTCTCATTAGATTCTAACTCAGCTAAATATTCTCCAAAAATTTGCAAATTATATAAGCTATCAAAAGAAAAGGAAATTGGCATTTCGGCACCAAGTTCATCTACTAAACGCACATTTAGTTCTGCCTCTGACCCGATACAATTGGTATTCATCAAACCAACAAAAACATCTTGATAGCTTGAATCTAATTCTCCAAACTGCTCATCAAATAAACTTCTCATAATATTGCGAGCAATATAAACATGGCTTCCAGTAGCAGATGGAACTTGTTGCGCAATGCTGGTAAAATAATTCTTTATTTGATTAGTTGGCTCTATTGGATTAGGGTAATTTAAACCAATAAAGGCACTTAATACTGCAACAAATTTATTATCCAAAGAATCTGAAAATTCTGTATTTAACATTGCCACTGCCTCCTGAAATTGATTTTGCTGCACCAACTCGATTGCACTAATAATTCTAATTTTAGGTGTAAGTTCATATCCAGTATTGGTATTCATTTCAAATACTGCATTACTATAGTCCATTTCCCACTTTATAATTGGATCATTAATGGTATCATTTCCAGATGTTGGAAGGGTATCGCTAGGTCCACCCCCAGCACAAAAATTTGGTGCATATCCTTGTACTAAATAAGATATGGTATTGGAGCCTGCAAAACAATTTCTTGTGGTTCCATTCCTAAAACAAGTTTCTTTCATAAAACCATTGTATTCTATAATCCACCAATTTCTTACCTCTGATATGGTATTTACCCTATGCAAATCTGAAATACCACTTTTAATAAATGTATTTGTTCTAGACTCAAGTGCACTAATACCATGTGTTCTAAAATGTGGCCTTAATACATGCCTATCACTTAAATTTATTCCAAACCTGTTATGAGAAAAAGTATTACATAATATTTCAGAACCCGTATTTACCATCTTCCCTCTTACACCATTTTTAGAACTTAAATAATTAGCCTTGATAGAAATTAATGGACTATTTTCAATATAAATACCATTACCTCTATTCGAAAATCTTGGTTCGTCAATGCTTGTAATTTTATAATTAGACCTAGCAGCCAATTTAGTAGAATTTACAAACTGTACCCCATTAGGGAAAAGGGTATTAGTTTTTGGGCGAACCAAAATGGAGTTATCTCTGACATCATAAACTAAACTATTTTCTGGCTTATTTAATGCAGTTTTATTCCCAGTAACACCGTTTAATAAAATACCACCCCTTAAATTGGTAACAGTATTATTACTAATTAATAAGTCAGAATAGCCTGTGCTCGCTGTCTTACCAAGGTCATTAATGGTAATAGCGTTTCCATCAAATTGTTGAATGGGTGCCCCTATTGTGCCACTTTGATTGTATTTGTTATTGGTAAAACTATTCAAAGTTATGTTGATATGGGATTTGTTATTAGATGATGGCATTGCATTATCATCACAAAAAATATTGCTATTGGCACAATTTAAAAAAGCATTTTCTACAACATTTAAACTACATCCTTTATTTTTTATCCATTCAACGCCGTTTTGATAAGAACTTATAAAATCAGTGGCCTTTATAAATAAATTTACACCATTGTATGCTACTACATGCCTTTCATTATTATCAAAAACATTTCTTACATTATTATTTGTTTGCTGGTCTATGTCTAAATCATATTTCACCCAATTTGTTCCCACTTTTTCAGCAAAAATAGCAGCTGCATGGTTAAGCTTAAATCGAGGAAAGAAACTCAAACCACTTATACCCGCATGGTTTTTAAAAATACACGCATTTATTCTTAAATTACTGTTGGTTGCCTTAACTCCAAAAAGTCCTCCCTCAAAATAATTATTTGTTAACAATAACTTACTTGCTTTTGTTCCAGTATTAAATATCTCTATAGAGATATTTCCCTTTCCAACATTTTGTATATTTATGGCAGACTGACCTTTATTTGGGTCTTTTAAGACTTCTGTATTATAAAAGTAATTGTTAGCAATTTTTGTATTACCTAAAGTCCCTGATGAAACTGCAGCATTGGAAATTTTTATCCCTTTACCATTCCTATTAAACGTATAATTAGACACATCCAAACCAGAATTAACTCCAGTATAATCAATAGCAATTAAAGCATCCTTAATATACCTAACTTCATTGGTAGTATTTAAAACATGTAACATACCTCCATTCTCTACAACAATACCTGTCCACATTATATTACATGCATCGGTTTCTATATTGGTATTAGCAATAATTAATTCAGATGAGCCCTTTACTAAAATTTTACTATTCGTTGCTGGTCTTATATGCGTATCTAGGAATCTAACAAAAGTTCCTGCGTGAGGAAGTATTTTTATTTCACCTCTAATTTTAACTTTTCCTATAGAGGTAAAAGTATTATCAATAGTAATATCGCTTAACTCTTCATCATCTAAATGATAACCTTCAGAAACAAATGTTTGTCCATCAATTTGCTCTGGCAATGGCCTTATGGCCATGGGTGCTCCCATAAATACATCGTTTAATAAACTTATGCTTCCGTTACTATATGAAATAGGCACCTCATTTAACTCCATGGCAGTTAAGTCAATTTTATAAATGCCTGTTTCACCAACGCTATAGATTTCGCCATTTCTACCCAATTCTAAGCCTCCTCTTGTAATGGTACTATGCGATTTTCCAGTTGTTGTTTCGGTAATAAATGAAACGGGTATGGCATAATTTGAATAACTAGCACTTAGGTTTAATACGCCAATATTATTGGTTAATGAAGAACTGCTGGTGGCATTGGCGTTAAAACGATTAAAAACTAATTTATTTGATTGTGCAGTAAACTCTAAACCACTAATAACATTTAAATCAGACGCAGAGGTGGAAGCAAAATTATAATAACCAGAAAAACCATTTACATCTTTTGTTGTGCTATTAATAGTATATACAAATACTTTAGAATCATCATGAATCGCTATTTTATTGCCATCGGGCGATACTTCTAATTCTGAAATATACTGCTGATTTGCATTGCCAAAAGACTGCGGTAAACTGGCAAGTCTAAGATAAAAAGAATTGCCATAATTTATGCTGTAATTAGATGCATCCACTTTAATTGTGTTTAAATACACTGGCCTACTATCCCCATTTAATGGGTCCTGATTTGAATATAAATAATAAATAATGTATTTACTTTCATCAGTTGGGTCGCGCCTAATTGAGTGAAAACTTTCATGCCAATTTATAGATCCATGGCCCATTTCAAGAGACTTAACACCATTTTCTTTTAAGAAAGTACTAATTAAAGTAGTAGGCGAACTTAACTGATAAGGAATAAAATAATCCCAACTTTTGAGTGTTAAATCTACCTCAATTATCATTTCTCCTACAATTACATGTAGCTTATTGCAACCTACTTTTAATATAGAAATCTCCCTAGAAGTATTTTTTAATTCATAATCATCCGTACTTCCTAAATTCTGCGTTTTAAATTTTTCTACAAAACTTTTATTTTCGTAAAACGGAACAAAACCTTGACCTAAATCTTGTTTATAATGATGATATGCACCATTGGGGTTTTCGTGCTTCTTGGTATACTTAACTCCATGTTTATCGTAAATGTATGTCTTTTCATTAGAATTGATAACATATAATACTGGAAAACCATCCGCATCAAAAAAACTATTAAAGCCTCTAAGTGAAGTTATGACGGCATTGTTCTCGTCTGTAAAGTTTGTTGGAACCTGTTTGTAAGTTGGTGGACTTACATCTATGTTCGGCGATGGTTCAAACTTAAAATTCATCAGAGCATTTGAATTTGAGTTGTTTGTAAATAATGCCTAATTAGGACTTTGATTTTGTGCTTTTACTTGCGCACTAAAGAGGAAGAATAAAAAAATTACCCCCCCCATTTTTGTTAAATTACTGATTTTCATAGTTTTATTTTTTAATGTAATAGCAAGATAATTAAAAAAAATTGGTTTTCAAGAATAATGTTTTGTTAAATAATCCATGTAATTCGTGTTAATAATAAAAGATTGGGCGTTCAATAATGAATTATTATTCATGTTGATTAATAAAAGCTGTTGAAACTAATACGCTCTATAAGTTAACTTATAAATCTTCTATCAATCAATATTCTTTACATAAATTAGATACATATCACTAAAATATTAAACATTCCAAAATACTAAGATACTGGCTTCTATAAAAATTTGTTAAAAAAAGATTAACTTGCTCACTTAACATACATCATGATATATTCAACTTCTTCGATAATTCGAAATTCTCTTTTATTGGTTTTAGCAGTACTCTTTACAATTTCTAATTCAATCGCTCAAATTGTTCCAGTTGGTTCTGGAAGTTATATAACAAACTTTCCGGGCACCGATGCAGCGGGCAGAAACACCTTCCCTTCTGGCTCTCCTTTGTTAACTGGAAGTGCTCTCGGAAAGCCTGTACCAACCAATGATTGGTGGTCGAATAAAGTTAAAAATAATCATTCGGATAATTTATTTAACTATCCTTTTACGTTAAAAACAGTACCAAGTGGCTTGGTAGTAAGTTATATTCCGTGGGGAGTAATTGATAATATTTTACCTGTTGTGGTGGGTGTTTCTGGTTTAAATGCCGCAGCAGCTAAGGTATCAGATTATTCTGATTGGACCGTAAGTTTAAATTGGAATGATAACAATCGTTCTTTTACGGCCACATCTGGAATTGCTATGCCATTTTTATATTTTACCAAAGACAGTGCAAGCCTAGCACAGGTTACCGTTAATGAAGGAGCAGTTAGCATTGATAATGAAAAACTAATTATCATAAATGCCCGCAATGGCGCTGATTTTGCAGTTTACGCGCCTTTAGGAAGTGTTTGGTTAAAAACTGGCAATGTATATACCTCCAATCTGAATGGAAAAAATTATTGGTCCTTAGCATTTATTCCACTTACAGCGAGCAATGTAATGAGTGTGGCCAATGAATATAAAAAATATGCTTATGTATTTCCTAAAAACACGCTTGCCCATTGGCAGTTTAATGAAAGTACCTCTACTGTTAGAACAGATTTTATAGTTGAACCTGATGTAAAAGAAGGTCAAGACACTACTGTGTTAATTGGCTTATTGCCTCATCAATGGGCGCACTTAGCACCAGGTTCTGCTCCGTTAAATGGGTACGTTTACCAACATGTTAGAGGTCAGATAAAAACTACGGCCGCCAATAGATTTAGCGTAGAAAACCAATTTCATGGCATTTTACCTACCTTACCTTATGTAGATAATTATAGTACTGGATTTAATCCAGCACAACTCATTGAAAAAATAGATGCCATTAAAAATGATGGCTTAAGTACTTGGACAGATTCATACAATGAAGGGCAGGTTATGAATAGGCTCATACAAACCGCCAGAATTGCTGAATTAGCTAAAGATACAGCCTCTTTGGCTATTATGCTAAAAACTATAAAAGACAGACTAGAAAATTGGTTCACTGCTAAGCCAGGCGAAGTAGCCTTTTTATTCTACTATAACCAAACTTGGTCAACGCTTATTGGCTATCCTGCTGGTCACGGGCAAGATGGTAATATAAACGATCATCATTTTCATTGGGGATATTTTATACACGCCGCAGCTTTTGTTGAACAATACGAACCAGGTTGGAAAGATAAATGGGGAGCCATGGTAAATCTACTGGTAAAAGACGCCGCCAATAATGATAGAAACTCTACTGATTACCCTCACCTCAGAAATTTTAGTCCGTACGCCGGACATTGTTGGGCCAATGGATTTGCCACCTTTCCGCAAGGCAACGACCAAGAATCAACCTCCGAGAGTATGCAGTTTAATTCGTCGTTAATCCATTGGGGCGCTGTTACAAACAACAAAGCCATCAGAGATTTAGGAATTTACTTATATACCACAGAACAAACTGCGATTGAAGAGTATTGGTTCGACCAAAACAAAAGAATTTTTGGGCCGAACCAACAATATAGTTTGGTGAGTAGGGTTTGGGGTAACAGTTATGATAATGGTACCTTTTGGACAGCTGATATTGCCGCATCATATGGTATAGAATTATACCCAATACACGGAGGCTCTTTTTATTTGGGTAAAGATACAGCTTATGTAAAACGCTTGTGGACAGAAATCGAGAAAAATACAGGCATATTAAGCAACCAAGTGAACGACAATTTATGGCACGATGTATATTGGAAATATTTAGCTTTGATTGACCCAAGCAAGGCATTAACTTTATATAATTCTTATCCAAATAGGAACTTAAAGTTTGGCGTTTCAGATGCACAAACCTATCATTGGTTGCATGCTTTAAATGTATTGGGCAATGTAGGAAATACCATTACAGCTAACCATCCCTTGGCCATGGTATTTATAAAAAATGGAGTAAAAACATACGTGGCACACAATTATACAAACAGTCCAATTACAGTAACATTTTCTGATAATTATTCTTTGATTGTACCAGCCAGATCTATAAAAACAAGCAAGGATATAGATATAGCAGGAATACTATCTACTCCCTTTCCACAGGCATATCCTGGCACCCAACTAAAAGTTACCTATACTCCAACTTTTGGAACACCCAACAGGGTTCAATTTGTATTGGGAGATTCTGTTATAGGCGAAAAAACGCAAGCTCCATTTGAGGCCACTATACCTTCTATAAGCTTGGGTAAAAAAGTGATTTATGCGAGGGTTTATAGCGGAAACAATTTTAGTTTAAGCAATATGATAAGCGTTTTAGTAGGTAAAAATGTTCCCTTTAATGCCATGCCACAAGAAATACCGGGCACCATTATACCTGCGCATTATGATGTGTTTGAAGGTGGCAACGGACAAGGTATAACTTACTCTGATAACAACACAAAAAATGAAGGCAATTATCGCATGTTAGAAGGAGTAGATGCAAGTGCAGATGCCAATGAAGGCAACGTGGTTGGGTGGATAGGAAATGGCGAGTGGCTTACTTATACGGTTGATGTGAAACAGGCAGGATTGTATCAATTGCAAGTAAGATATGCTAGTGCAAACAATAACGGCGGTGGCCCATTTAGCCTATCATCAGACGGGATTCAAATTGGTTCAGCCATACAAATACCAAGCACCGGTAATTGGGGAACATGGGCCACAAAAACAGTGGAAGATGTGCCTTTAAAAAGTGGCATTCAAACACTACGTATATTCTTTGAAAATGGCGAATTTAATCTTGGAAAACTTACGTTTACATATAGCAAGGCCCTCAATTATGAGCAGCCTGTAGCAGATGCCGGGGAAAATCAATTAATAGTATTGCCAGAAACAAGTGCAACACTTAATGGAAGCAAAAGTATGAACCCAGGCTCAGCAACTCTAAGCTATTTATGGAAGCAAATTTATGGTCCGTCTTTACTTACTTTTTCAAATTCGCAGGTGGCATCGCCAAGCATTAGTGGATTATTAGAAGGTGTATACTTAATAGAGTTGAGTGTTTCAAATGGCACTTATACCGATAAAGACGAGGTATATATTATCTCGAGTACCACTAATAATATACCGCCAACGGTTTCAATAAATAGTCCGAGCCATAACAGCCGTTTTGTTTTGAATGAACCCATAAAAATAAGTGTTATGGCCTCCGATTTAAATGGAAGCATTACAGAAGTTAAATTGTATAACGGAACAAAATTAATAGACACGCGCACTAATTATCCGTATGAGTTTACTTGGTTCGGACAAATTGGTGTTCATTCGTTTACGGCCATTGCCAAAGATAATAATGGGGCTACTAGTGTCTCCTTACCTTTAATATTAAACGTAGATTCAACTCCATCATGCAGAGGAAAAGCCTTTAATGGAGATTATGAATATGAGTTTTCGCCAGATTTGGCTGACCCAACCCTTACCTTTATTCCAAGCAGAAGCGGAGTTGGAAGTCCTACCTGCCTTTTATATTACGGAACCAATGCTGGCAGCCTACCTGGTTACCAAGTTACACCCAACATGCCTTATAAATTAAAAGCAGCCAATGGAGCTTTGATATATTTCTATTATACCTATTCGTTTCCTGGAGCTGGAGAAAGAAACACAGCGGCTAATAAGAATACTTATGTTGTAGGCAGCTGCAAAGGTTTCCCTATTGGCTTGGGCACAATTAATGAAATTCAAGGTGTTCAATACTATCCAAATCCTGTTGAACAAAATTTGCAGATAAGCTTACCAAACGTCAAAACTACCATTCATGTTTATAATACAATAGGAGAATTGGTTGATGAATTTACGGTTGAACAATCCCTTGTTGATTATGATATGCGTAATTATGCTGCTGGACTATATTTGTTTAAGTTGGAAAGCGCGGAGGGTGTAAAACAATTTAAAATTGTGAAATAATTAGGCGCAATATTAAAGAAAAGGCTAAACTTCCCATTACGTTAAACCTGTGTAGGTTAAAGTTGTATATTTATTTTTTATAGTTGGATTCATACATATTAATCCAATCTTTTACACTCATTTTTCGCATTAATTCTCCAATAAGGTCGTATGGGATTTCGGCTAACTTCTTAAATCGAATGCAGCTTTTTCCCATATCCAATTTTTGCTTGCTGTGTTTAGGATATTCAGCTACAAACCATTCAAATAAGCTTGGGTCGGCATAAATACCCATATGATAAAAATTAATTGAATTTTTTTGTGAAGCAATTCCAGCAAACGGAAGAGGTTCGCTGGGTTTGCAGTGATACCCATCTGGATAAATAGTGTGAGGAACAACATATCCTAAGCCTCCATAACTCATTGCAGCCTCAAAACCTTTGGGTAAATTTTTGACAATAACTTGGTGCAATTTATTAAAGTGCTCTGCCCTATCTGCTGGAATATTAGATAAGATATCTTCCACAGTATTTCCTTCTGTTTTCATTACTTCGTATATAAGTTTTAGGCTTACCAAAAAAGGCAGCCATGCTTTCGCAGGGCTGCCTTAATATTTGGTTCAAACCAAAATGATTTATTTAATTTTAAACGCTTTTTTCACTTTATCTACCATGTCTAATTTTTCCCAGGTAAATAGCTCTACTTTAAATTTAGCCATTTTACCATCCGGACCTTTAAACTCTTTGGTAACAATTTCGTTCTTTCTACCCATGTGTCCGTATGCAGCCGTTTCGCTATAGATAGGATTGCGTAATTTTAAACGAGTTTCGATACCGTAAGGAGTCATATCAAATAATTTAGAAACTACTGCTGCAATTTCACCATCATTCATTTTTACATTGGCAGTGCCATAAGTATCTACAAAAATTCCCATTGGGTCTTTAACACCAATAGCATAAGATACCTGAACCAAAACCTCAGAGCAAACACCTGCTGCTACTAAGTTTTTAGCAATATGGCGGGTTGCGTAAGCGGCAGAACGGTCTACTTTTGAAGGATCTTTACCAGAGAAAGCACCACCACCGTGGGCACCTTTACCACCGTAAGTATCTACGATAATTTTACGTCCGGTTAAACCTGTATCTCCATGCGGACCACCGATAACGAACTTACCAGTTGGGTTGATATGGTACTTAATTTTATCGTTAAATAAGTGAGCAAATTTCTTGTATTTGGTTTTTACACGAGGAATTAAAATCTTGATAATATCTTCTTTTATTTTAGCCAACATTTTGGCTTCTGCGCCAAAATCATCGTGTTGCGTAGATAAAACAATAGCATCAATGCGAATAGGATTGTTGTTATCATCGTATTCTAAAGTTACCTGAGATTTTGCATCCGGACGTAAGTACTTAATGGCTTTGTTTTCGCGACGTAAAGCAGCAAGTTCAATTAAGATTTTGTGTGCTAAGTCTAATGCTAAAGGCATGTAATCTTCTGTTTCGTTAGAAGCATAACCAAACATCATACCTTGGTCGCCAGCACCTTGGTCTTGCTTTTTCTTGCGGTCTACCCCTTGGTTGATATCAGCAGATTGCTCATGAATTGCAGATAAAATACCACAAGAATTAGCTTCAAACATGTACTCACTTTTGGTATAACCAATTTTGCGAATAACGCCACGGGCAATTTCTTGTACATCTAAATACGATTTAGATTTAACCTCTCCAGCCAAAACAACCTGACCGGTAGTAACAAGGGTTTCGCAAGCTACTTTCGATTCTGGGTCGAATGCTAAGAAGTTATCAATAAGGGCGTCCGATATTTGATCGGCAACTTTGTCTGGGTGTCCTTCACTTACAGACTCTGACGTGAATAAATAAGGCATATTTAAGTTTTAAGTTTATAGTTTTAAGTTTATAGTTGAACTCTATTCTCGTTTCTCTATTCTACATTTACACTAAGCAAACTATGTGGACTTTTTTCGGGCAAGCTGAACGATATTTGACGAGAAAGTCCGCATTGTTTTACCACCGTGGTGTTCTTCCCGGTTGGCATCCGCTGGCTAGCGGATTCTTAATGCACTGCAAAAGTATTGGAATTATGGAAAAAACAAAGAAAAAAGAAAATTGGCTTAAATTCCTTTTATAGCAGCATTGGCAGTATCTAAAACACCCCTTTTATAAGAGCTTGGTTCGAACCGAAATGCCAGTTCAAACTTCTGACTACTAAATAAATAATCTTGTTCAAATTGGTAGAGCATTTCCATGTTTTCTTTAACCAATGGATTAAACCAGGCCGCCATTTTTAGCATCCATGGGGATAAAACTTGGTGGTTGGCGGTGCAGGGTGTGGCAATTGCGGCGTATTGAATAAACTCTTTACCGGTAAAAACATCTTTGTGTGTAGGCAAATTCCAGGTTTGGTTAAAGGCACTTGGGGTATTGCCCAAAATGGCGCAGGCTAAGCCAGCATCTGGTGTGTAGGTAAAGCTATGTTTAGTAGTATCATCTACCATCCATTGGGCAGATTTTCCCTTGGCAAAACGCTCAAAAATCATGGCAGAAACAAAACTATTGGGCGTTTTTGGTCCGTAAAAATCGGCCGAACGGGCAATTAAAGCATCAATGTTTCCGGCAGCACTTTCAGATAATAATTGTTGGGCAATTTGAGCCCTTATTTCTCCTTTATGGCTGCACGGATTAAAAGGCGTTTCTTCTGTCATCCAAGAATTGGTTCGGCCAAGTGCATACACATTATCTAAAAATACCAATTTAGCATTATGTGCCTTGCAGGCATTCAGCACATTGGTCATTATAAGAGGCCAATCTCTTTTCCAAATGGCTAAATCGTAGGGTAAACCAAGCAATAAATACACTACCTCCGAGCCCTTAATAGCATCCATGGCCTGCTGGGCATGGGTTAAATCTGCCGCAAATAATTCATCACCTTCATTTATCAAATTAGGCTTTCTGCTTACCAAACGAATTTCTTTGGTAAATTGGGTAAGGGCTTTGGCTGTGTAATAAGAAATGGTTCCATTGGCTCCTAAAATAGTTTGCATGCACTTTCACTTAAAAGCGCTAAATTGATAGAAACTAATATAATTAAAGTGGAAATTTGCTCAATGGCAATAAATCCCTTTTAAATATCCTAATAGTTTATTTAATAAAGCACTTTAGCACATGCTAATCTTTTAAAAAGGCATACTTGCCCAGTATCTCTTGCTCTTCTTTGCTATAATTTTTGCTCTTGTAAATGGCCTTAAACTTGGCTAAATGATTTAAATTGGCAGTAAAATAATTGGCCAATTCGGCAGCCGGAGACGCTAATCTACCATTACTAGATAACATGGCTTGCAACAATGCCTCCACCACTTCATCTGAAAAAGTTTGAGTAGACTTTAACACCAAAAATGCCTGCTGCCTGGTTCTAAACTCAAAAGCTTCGCTCGCATACCGTATTAACTCTTTTTGGGCATCTTCTGCCGCTACTTTGTGCAGCATACTTAACTCTAACCACTTCATTCGTACACTATGAAACATACCATGTACATCCTTGGTAGCTTGCAAAAACTTTGCTGCCTCTTGCGGGTAAGCGGCACATAATTTCTCTAAACTGCTTTTTACTACATCGTAGCTGCTATCTGCTAAAGCTGCCTCAAAATAACTTCTATTTTGTGCATCTAAACGAATGCTTTTTACAGCATGGTCTCTTATAGCAGCCTTCTTATTCGTAAACGATTGTAATAGTAAATTTACACTTTCAACTTTCGTATCATTTGCCAATTGAGAAATAATTTCATTTACTATCCCCTCATGCTTTTCTTGCTTAAACAAACTTAGTAAAACCTCTCTTTTTTGGTCTAAAGAATACGTTCTTAATCCCACCAAAGCATCGTATCTATCTAACATGTATGGCGCGCGTTTTACCTGCTCCAACAAGCTTTCCAACGATTTTTTAAACGTAACTTGTTTTAATACATTCGAGTTTGGATCAAACAAAACAAAAGCTATTTTTCTATTGCCCATATTCGGAATTTTTACCACTTCAAAGGCCTCAGTTATCATTTCATTAACGGCCGATACCGAGCCATCTGTATAATAAACCTCTAGGCGAATAGGCATCTTAAACGTACGCACAATTTCGTTCATATCCTGTATTTGTTCAATCGCAATTTCGGTGGCACGCGAGCCATCTTGGTAGCTCAAATCTTCGTAATGCACGCGGTAATGCGGCTCTCCACCTCGCATAATCCATTGGTCGAAAAACCAGTCTAGGTTCAGCCCTAAAACATCTTTAATGGCTTGTTGCAAATCGTTGGTTTCTACATTGGCGTAGGCATGTTTGGCTAGGTAATGTTTTAATACCCTTTTCCATTGGTCTGAACCTAACACGTATTCTAGCATACTGATAACCGCAGAGCCTTTTTGGTAAACCCTGGCTGTTCCGCCGCCGCTTACGCGCACACCTAAGAAATCTTTTTTGCCCGCTTGTATAGCGGTGTTTTGATGCGCACGGCGTTGCCAATTCCACTCATCTTCGCCATCTAAAACCCGGCTCAATTGCTTTGGATAATAGGTAGCAAAACTCTCTTGTAGCCAAGCATCTCGGCCATCGCGGGCCGTTATGTAATCGCCAAACCATTGGTGAGTAAGTTCGTGACAGTTTACACCCACATAGTTTCTATCTAAATACGCACGGGCATCTACGTTAAAAAAATCACCAAAAATAGTGGCAGTGGTATTCTCCATGGCGCCATATAAAAAGTCCTGCACCATTATCTGACTATAACTTTCCCAAGGATATTTTATACCCGTTTCTTCCTCCAAAAAATCTACCATCATGGGCGTGTATCTATAAGTTGGTTCAAGCCTATCTTTAAACTCTGGGTAATACCAATATTGCAAGGGCACACCGCTTTTACTTTTGGCAGTAGCCACGGCATATTTACCAATGCCCAACATTAATAAATACCCCGCATGAGGTTTGCTCATGGCATAGTGCCAGGTAATGGTTCCGTCTTTATTTTCTTTTTTACTAAGCAATTTTCCGTTGCTCAACACCTGGTAATTTTTATCGAAAGTAGTAACTGTTTCGGTTATAAACTTATCGTTCATATCGTCGTACATCGGTATCCAATAGCGGTTATCTATGCCTTGCCCTTGGGTCCATATTTGCTTGCGCACCGCAAACGGATCGGCGGTTTTTGGCTCTGCTACATTCCATCCAATAAAGTAAATTCCTTTTCGCGGCTTGGCGGTATAGGTAAATACGATTTCTCCGTTTTGATCCCATTGCAAAGGCATAGCAGGAAACACCCAAATACCTGAAGGAACTGTTTTATAGGTAAGTGATTTACCATTAAAAGTAGCCGATAAAATATCTATTCCTGGTCCATCAAAAAACACCGAATCAACCTTTTTTTGCAGCACCTTAAATTGATGTGTAACCTTTCCTTTTACCAATCCGGCAGCAGGCTCAAAGGCTACTTCTACCTTCATTTTAATCATATCTAAAGCATGCTCTCTGTATGTAGTGGCATCTTTATTATAACTATTATAGGTATGTTGGGCTGAACCTAAAAATGCAGAAAAAATGAGTAGTGCTAGTAATTTTATTTTCATGATAAAGTGTTTGTTTGGCGAATATAGGGAAATTTTAGCTGTTAGCTGTTGGCTATTAGCTGACAACATTGGCCTTTGGGCATCTGGTGTTCGTGTAATCTGTTTTCTTTTTGTTAAAAAGGACCTTTAGGTCCATTGGGACTTTGGGGACGAGTTTTTTCTCGTTTCTCGTCTCTCGTCTCTCGCATCTCGCTTCTAAAACAATCTATTGTTTGCGAAACATACTGTGATGTAAAATCTGTCTGGGCTCTGGGTTCTGGGCTCTGGATTCTAAAAATAGCATTTCTCCTTAAAAGGCATATTTTTGCGGGGATGAAAGTTAAATGCCTCGCAATAAGTATTGCCTCCCTCCTGTTTATCTCCTGTGGTAACGAGCCAAAGCCAAAGAAGGCTGAGACAACTACTGCGGCACCTGTTAAATACCAGCAGATTAGTCCGATTTTTAATGGCGATTCTGCTTATTATTTTGTGGCCAAACAAGTGGAGTTTGGTCCGCGCGTTTGCAACAGCCCTGCGCATACTGCTTGCGGCGATTATTTAGTGGCCGAGTTTAAAAAATATGCCGACGAGGTAATAGAACAAAAAGCAGTGGTAAACAACTGGGATAAAAAGAAACTAAACATCAGAAACATCATTGCCTCGTTTAATCCAAAAGCCAGCAAACGCGTGTTGGTTTGTGCTCATTGGGATAGCAGGCCTTATGCAGATAATGATCCCAATCCATCTAACCACAATACAGCTGTAGATGCCGCAGATGATGGCGCTAGCGGCGTGGCCGTAATGTTAGAGATGGCGCGTTTAATGAGTGTAAACAAACCCAATATTGGCGTAGATTTTATATGTTTAGATGCCGAAGATTTGGGTAAATCAGATAAAGGCAGCGATTCGTATTGTTTGGGTTCTCAATATTGGGGCAAAACCCCGCATAAGCCAGGCTATAAAGCAGATTATGGCATTTTATTAGATATGGTTGGTGCTTATAATGCCAAGTTTATTTGGGAGGGTTTTAGCATGAAATACGCCGAACCGGTGTTGAGAAAAGTGTGGGATCAGGCCATACAATTGGGCTTTAGCAATTACTTTTATTATTACCAAGGCGGCTTTATTACCGATGATCATAAATACATTAACGAACTAACAGGCATACCTACTATAGATATTATTCATTATGCAGAGCAAACCAATTCGGGCTTTCCGGCGCATTGGCATACCGTTAATGATAACATGAACAACATAGACCGCAACACCTTACGGGCGGTTGGACAAACCGTATTGGAAGTAATTTACAAAGAAAATTAGCGCTCTTTAAGCATTGATTTGGCCTTAAAAGCCGGGTATAAAGAAGTAATGATACCCATGGCCAAAAGTGTAAAAAACACCTGCAGGGCATCTTGCCATTTTACTAGAACAGGGTAGGCGCTTATAAGGGTATTTCCACTTGTTTGTAAAGCTACCCAGCCAAATTCTTGCTGACCCAAACATACGCCCAATCCTAGTATAATACCGAGAATTCCGCCTGTTACAGCAATCCATAAACCTTGGTAAACAAAGATAGCGGCTGCTTGGTTAGCGTTTAAACCCATGCTTGCCAATACTTGCATATCGGTTCTTTTTTCAATAACCAACATATACAAAGAACCAATGGTATTAAAGGCAGCAATAAGCAATATAAAAACCAAAATAAAATACGATATGGTTTTTTCTGATTGCATTACTTTAAAAAAACTTTCTCTTTGTTCGAACCTATTTTTTACTAAAAATTTAGACCCTAATATACCCATTAATTCGGTTCGAGCCAAAGCCATATTAGTACCAGGAAGCAAACGAAATTCTATAGAAGATATGCGGGATGTATCTTCGAGTAAATTAAAAACATAAGATAAAGGCAGCAAAACAAATTTGTTATCTACCTCTTCTTGCACACTAAAAACGCCCGCCGGAAAAACCAATCCATGGGCAAAGGCACCTGTTGGGTCGAGCATATCTACCTTTCCCTTTTTGGGTAAATAAATGCCTAAATAATTAAACTGATTTCCGGGGTCTACTCCCAATTGATAGGCTAAGCCGCTACCCACCAAAGCAAAGGCAGAATCTGTTTCGGTTTCCAGCAACATTTCTCCCAACACTACATTACTATCTAAAGGATTTATTTGTAGGTAATTTTTATCTACGGCCTTTATGGTGGCAATGGTTTGTTTGCCGTTGTATCTAAGCAAGGCATTTTCTTCCCAAGTGGCAGTATAACCTTTTAAGCCCTTAATTTGTAAAATTTGTGAACTAGGTAAATCTTTTAAGTATATGTATTTTCCAGAGACTGGTAATACTTTTAAATCTGCATCAAAATTGCTGTACATTTTGGTAAATAAACCTTCAAAACCATTAAACACAGACAATATAATAAGCAAGGCAGCAGCACCTACGGCATAACCCAGCAAAGAGATATAAGAAATAAGAGATACAGCATTAAAACCACCTTGCCGTTTGCGTGAAAAGAAGTACCTGCTTGCTATTTTAAATGAGAGATTCAAGCTAATGGGTTCTTAAACCTATGCTTAGGATTTCCAAGCCTTAACTATTAAACCAGTACCCGTAGCATGTTTACTATTGGTATCTAACCAATTTAACAAATAGCTAAATGGATAGGTAATTAAATAATAGGGCGGAATAAGAATGAAGAATATTTTGCTGGTATTTAACATCAACATAGGATATTTCATACTTAGTTTCCAAGCAATTTTACCTGGTGTTCCATAGCTATATAAAATTTCGAATTTGGTAAAGCCCGCTTGTTTAAGCTTATCTGCCATTTCTGCAACTGGATATCCATCTCTCACGTGCTCGCCAATAAAGCTTTCGCCAGTTTCTTCATGCACATCACTTCCACCTTGGTCACTAGGAGTAGAAATTAGCAACATACCACCCTTTTTCATGGCTTGGTTAAAGTTTTTAAACACCGTAACGTCTTCTAAGATATGCTCCATTACATCTACGCACATTACTAAATCGTATTTATCTTGGGCAATGGGAAGGGTTAAATCGCCAAAAGCAAAATTGGCATTGCTTAAACCACACTTTTTAAAGAACTGATTACAATCTGCAATTTGGTCTTCTTTTACATCTACCGCATCTATTTGAAATTGTTTGCCCTTTTTGGCCATGTAAAAGCTGTACTGACCAAAGCCTGAGCCGGCATCTAAAATTTGGGCGCTGCTATTGGATTTAAGCCATAATTTAAGTTCTCTGTGTACATGCCAAGTGCGCAATAAGAGTAAATCTAGTAGCGAGTAAAAAATCTTTCTTAAGAAGGTACTTTGGTTAAAAACTATCCCTAAGTCTTTTTTTATTGGATCGTAGTTCATGGTATGCTTGCTGAGTATTAGGATTTATTTTCGTTTCTTTTGCGCTCGTCTTCCTCGTTTACGCGTTTCATGAGTTCGTCTATTTTAAAAACATAATCGAGGCTATCATCTATCAAAAAGTTGAGCTCGGGAACAATTCTAGCTTGATTTCTAATTTTTGTGGCTAGGTGTTTTCTAATTTGAGGCGCTTGCAATACAATTAGGTTTAGAAGATAATTGCGGTCTTTAACTTTAATCATACTCAGGTAAACCTTGGCATAGCCCAAATCTGGCGAAACCTCCACCTTGCTAATGGTAACAAACTCCTTGTTCACAAACTCGGGGTTGCGCATAAATATATCTGCCAAATGCTGCTGTATTAACCCAGAAAACTTCTCTTGCCTAACGCTCATAGCTGCAAATATGCGAAAAAAAACTAAAAACTAAATTCTAAATCCGAAAACCGAAATTCTAAATCCGAAATTCTAGGCACGAAGACAAAATTCTAAATCCGAAATTCTACGCACGAAAGGAGAAATATTGCCCAAATTGTAGCGACGCAGGGCAACGTTAAATCATTGTAGAGAAACACGGCCCAATTGATGAAACGTACGTCAATCAACCGTAGAGACGCGCGGCCTTGCGTCTCTACTTGAAGATAAAATAATTGATAAAAAAGTAAAAAGAGTTTTCATGGGTAAAAAATTAAGTGGTTATTTAGTTAATAATAATACGTTTTACAATTGAAAAATTTCCAGAGTATACTCTAATGTAGTACATGCCAGTTGGGAGGCCAGAAACAGGTATCACAGATTTAGTATCATTTAAAGCGTTTAAATTAAATACTGGCTGACCCAAAGCATTGATGAGCTCTGCGTTTAAGGTTAACTCTTCTGGGTTAATAATATAAATTTCGTTGGTTTGAGCCACATGGTAAACAGTACATGCTGGTTTATCAGATAATTTTTTAACACCGGTGGGTATAGAGTCTTTAACCCCTAAACTTACCCGAAGTTTGGGTAAAAACCCAATAATGGTTATTTTAACTGTATCTACCGGGTTTACACCTTCTGTATTTGGCCAGCCAATTAAAGAACCAGAAATTTGATGCGAAAAACTTTCTTGAAAATCCCCAAAAAAGGCATTTTCAGAAATTAAAGAGACACCTAATTGAGTAAAATCATAATTATAAAATTTGGGAAAATATTCCGCGGTATCCCAAGCTATATATCTAAGGTATTTGCGTGCATAAATTTGAAAAGAAGTAAAAGTAAAAGGCTCAAACTCCCTGATATTGGTTTTATACCTTAAATCTGGGGTTGAGGGGTCGTAAGTGCCCCAACTTAAAGTATTGCTTGTATCCAATACATCTAAACCCTCTTGCACACCAGGGCCACCATCTTTATTAAAGCCAAAATAAAGCGTATCAAAGGTATATCCATTACTGTCTAAAAAAGCGCCAATAAGTTTAAGCTTTATAGGTGTTTGTGCTTTTGTTACAGTTGGCAATAAAACGCCCGACAAAAGCAGAATACATATTTGATTTAATAGAATAAGTTTTTTCATTTTTTTTGAATATGTTTTTTTATTCCTTTATACGTTTAAGGTATCCAAGGTTATTAACAAATTTATTTAATCGAAGATACTAAATTGAATTTGAAAGCTCCCTGTAATTTAGTTTTTTTCGTTTAATCGTTTACGCGTTTAATCGTTTATGTGTTTACCATTTGTCGGTATAATATATAGACGCACGGCCGTGCGTCTATACGGCGCAGCCTTAAACGTTACTGGTAGGTGCTTTGGGTATTGATTTCAAAAGTTCGTTTATCGCAAATCGTTCTTCCTCTAGGTCGAAATCATCTTGAAGCCCTAGCCAAAATTTTGCTGAATTCCCAAAATACTTAGCTAAACGCAGCGCAGTATCCGCAGAAATTCTTCTATTCCCTTTAACAATTTGAGATACCCGTGTTTGGGGTATGCCTAAATCCTTTGCTAGTTGGTATTGCGAAATAGCCAATGGTTTTAAAAATTCCTCTAAA
>JAUYMZ010000127.1 GCA_030699355.1 Bacteroidota bacterium
AACATAAAAGGCAAAACCTTTTTCATAAAATCCAAAATAAGCTTGGTATGGAATGAAATAATGGAATATTTCATCAACAAAATAATGGTATAGTTAAACTTTATAAGACTCAAAATAACCAATAAATTGATGGCTAAATTGAGGGTTTGTTTCATGTAAATGGGCAAACAAAGCAATACAACATGCGCAAAAAAGGTGATGCCACCCCAAATTAACAGGGAGCGATACTTCTCTTTTAAGAAGAAAATATAGTCGGCCATATACGTAGGTGTGTTTAAAAAAACCACCAAGCCAAACATTAAAAATAAATCGGCATCTTTGGGGTATTTGTACTGACCAATTACATAGGCTAAAATGCCCGCAACCAAGCTAAATATAGTTAAAACGGCAAAGGCATTAAACAAAATCCGTTTTTGTTTGCGCGGTTCGCAGCCGTGGTAAAACGGAATTAGGGTGTTGGTTATGCTCGAAACCCAAAACCAAGTTAAGCTAGAACTTAACAACATGAGCATTTCGTACTTACTTAAAATAATGGTTCCGTAGCCAGAAGTAAATTGGGCATAGGTTATTTTAGCAAGTAAAATGGAAATAAGGAAAAAGGTACCAAATCGTAGAAATTGATATATCTGTAAGCTATTATACTTATTGAGCTCTAATTTTTTGAAAGGTAAATTCAAGTCAGGGTGCTTTTTCGTTTCAAATATGCAGTATTCTATTTAAATTTTTGTTTTTCTGATGCTTTTAGTAAAACTTTTTAGTTCAAGTTTTTCTTGTTAGTTTTGAACCCATGTGGAGTAAAAACATCTTAGAGACCATCGGAAACACTCCTTTGGTTCAAATTAATAAGCTTACCAAAGACTTACCTTGCACGGTTTTGGCCAAAGTAGAAACTACCAACCCCGGCAATTCTATAAAGGATAGAATGGCCGTTAAAATGATTGAAGATGCCGAAAAAGCAGGCAAACTTAAGCCGGGCTATACCATTATAGAAGGCACTAGCGGCAATACGGGTATGGGTTTGGCCATTGCCTCTGTAATTAAAGGTTATAAATGTATTTTTACTACTACCGATAAACAAAGCAAAGAAAAAGTAGATGCCCTTAAAGCGTTTGGTGCAGAGGTTATTGTTTGTCCCACAGATGTTGAACCAGAAGATCCACGTTCTTATTATTCGGTTTCGAGCAGATTAATCAACGAAGTACCCAATTCGTGGAAACCCAATCAGTACGATAATTTATCCAATTCATCGGCACATTATGAAAGTACCGGACCAGAAATTTGGGAGCAAACCGAAGGAAAAATAACACACTTGGTAGTAGGAGTGGGTACAGGCGGAACCATTAGCGGTACAGCTAAATTCTTAAAAGAGAAAAATCCCAACATCAAAGTATTGGGAATTGATACCTATGGCTCGGTATTTAAGAAATATAAAGAGACAGGTATTTTTGATAAAAATGAAATCTACCCTTACATCACAGAAGGCATTGGTGAAGACTTTTTGCCAGCTAATGTAGATTTTAGTTTAATAGACCATTTCGAAAAAGTTACCGATAAAGATGCTGCTATGATGACCCGTAGAATACCGCGCGAAGAAGGTATTTTTGCTGGAAACTCAGCTGGTTCGGCCATGGCCGGATTGTTGCAAATGAAGCACATGTTTAAAGAAGGCGATGTGGTGGTTGTCATTTTTCACGACCATGGAACGCGCTACTTAGGTAAAATGTTCAATGAAGATTGGATGCGCGATAGGGGCTTTTTGTTAAACGAACAAACCAAAGCCATTAATTTAATTGAAAGTCATAAACACCTAAAATTGGTTACAGCCAAAGAAGATCAAAGCGTAGAATCTGCCCTTAAAATCATGCGTAAGTTTTCTATTTCTCAAATACCTGTTACCAACGAATTGGGTGAATTTACAGGCTCATTAAACGACAATACGCTCTTTAATTTGCTCTTAGAAAACAGTGAAATAAAAGGAAAATTGGTAAAAGAAGTAATGAATCCTCCTTTCCCGTTTGTAGCGCCAAGCGCGGGTTTAGAAGATGTAAGCAGAATGATTACCAAAGAAAACGCAGCCGTATTGGTAAAAGACCTCATGGGCGATGTACACATCATCACCCGCCAAGATATCATTGAAGCTATTTCTTAATTATATTCACGCATACTTCAACGGCTTTTTGCATGTCTTGCACACTTACGTATTCTTGCTTGCTGTGAATACCCATTTCGCCAGTGAATATATTCGGACAAGGTAAACCCATAAACGAAAGCCTAGAGCCGTCTGTTCCGCCACGTATGTTTCTAATTTCTGGTACTAAGTCACTTTTTTCGTAAGCTGTTTTGGCAATTTGCATCACGTGTGGGTTCAGGTCTAATATTTCGCGCATGTTTCTGTATTGTTCTTGCACAGATAGGGTATAAGTGGCACCTGGAAATTTCTCTATGGCGGTCTGAGCCAACTCTGCTAATCGGTTTTCGTATGCTGCTAGTTTTGCGGTTTCGAAGTCGCGAACAATAAATTGCACCTTGGCTTCTTCCAACTCACCCGAAATATGCACCGGGTGTACAAAGCCCTCGTAGCCCTCTGTTTGTTCCGGACACCAAGTGTTGGATGGCAATAATGTTAGGAAGTAGGCCAATACTTTTTGGGCATTTACCATTTTATTTTTGGCATAACCCGGGTGTGCGCTAATGCCTTTAAACACAATGGTGCAGCCATCTGCCGAGAAAGATTCGCCTTCTAAATGTCCGCGTTCGCCGCCATCTAAAGTATAGCCAAAATCGGCACCCAATTTTTCCATATCTACCTTGGCAACCCCTCTGCCAATTTCTTCATCGGGCGTAAATAAAATGCGCACTTTACCATGTTCTATTTGCGGATTTTCCATTAAGTATTTGGCCAAATCCATGATAATAGCTACGCCCGCTTTATCATCTGCCCCCAACAAGGTTTTACCTGAGGCTGTGATAATATCATCACCAATTCTTTCTAATAAATAAGGGTGGTTTTTGGTGCTAATTACGATGCTTTCATCGTCTGGTAATACGATGTCTGAACCATCCCATTTTTCATGTAAAATCGGCTTCACATCCGTGCCACTGCAATCGGGTGCCGTATCTACATGAGAACAAAAACAAATGGTAGGAACATTCTTTTGAGAAGTAGCCGGAATAGTGGCATACACATAGCCATGCTCATCCAACTCGGCATCAGAAATGCCCATTGCTAATAATTCCTGAACCAAAAGTCTACTCAAATCTTTTTGCTTCATGGAAGACGGCTGCGTATCAGAATTTGGATCAGCCGTAGTATCTATCTGCACATAGCGCATGAGGCGCTCGGCAACTGTGTAATTGTAATTCATATTTTATTTTTTTGAGAGTCCAGAATCCAGAATCCAGACATGAGAGGCGAGAGAAAGAGAAAGAGAATTATGTGTTTTGAAATTCATAATTCATACTTCATAATTCAAAATTCATACTTCATAATTAAAATTTCACCGCTGTTCCCGAGGCGGAAACCATAAGCATGCTGCCTCTTTGGCCGAGGGTTTCGTAATCTAAATCGATACCAACAATGGCATCGGCGCCTAATCTGCGGGCTTCGGTAATCATTTCTTCTAGGGCTTTTTCTTTAGCTTCTCTTAGAACGCGTTCGTATGATTCGGCTCTACCGCCAAAGAAATCTCTGAAACTGGCAAAAATATCTTTAATAAAGTTGGCACCTATAATTACTTCTCCTGTAACTATGCCTTGGTATTGGCTAATGGTTCTGCCTTCGATGCTGTGTGTGGTGGTGGTTAACATGATGTTTTTAGTTTTTTCAAATGTATTTATTTATTGTTAATTCTGTGATAAACTCGAAACTTAAAAATTTTAATATTGTACAAAAACAACATACTTTAATGTGATTTGGTAACCTCAATGAGGCTTGAAGGGTGAGTCTGTATCAGCTTTGTAATATGTTTATAATGAAAAAAATATTAATTTGCTTTTCAGCCAACAGGTATTCCAAGAAATGTCCTTAATATAAAAAGTTATTAAACTAGGTGCTAGGCTGATAACTTTTAAAAAGTGAGCAGATTGATTAGGCAAAAATGAATTTCATAGTCATCTCAAGTTTATTATATTTGTTTTACAATAGTTAAATCTAAATTGTGGGAAATTTAAATCAAAATTATGACAGATACGACAGAAATAATTGAAAATCAAATTGTAAAGATAAATGGGATAATTGAAAGCTATTTGGAAGAATATCATAAACTTTGTGAGTCTGAAATTGAAAAGCTTTTTTTAACTAATCTTTTTTATTATTTTTTTAAAAGAAAATTTACAATAAATCAATTTATAGATTGGGGTGATGATGAGTTCTACATTTTTTTCAAAGATTTTAAACCTATTTGGTGTTCTCCAAGTGATAAAAATTTTCTAAAATATGTTGGTAAAATAAAAGAGCGTGAAGAAGATGGAAGTAAGTACAAATTAATTGGAATTGAGCTAATAGAAGAAGGGCAAATTTCTAAAAGCCAAATCATATGCAGAACGATAAAGAAATACAGATTTATACCTCAATTTCCTATCAATATTGAAAACTCAAATTTTAGACTGGATATTGCCTTACTTTTTTCAAAAACTGTTAATGATGAATTAATTCTGGAACAAAATATTGCTATTGAATGTGATGGTTATGAGTTTCATTCAGACAAGCAAAGTTTAACCAAAGATTCTCAAAGAACTAGGAAACTAATGACAGCAGGTTGGAAAGTTTTAAGGTATTCTGGGTCAGAAATTTATCAAACACAAGGTTTTTCTGAAATTGAAAAATTAATCAGAGAAATCAAATCAATCTTAAATGCAAGCAAATAGTTCCGAAAATTAAACCTACTTTTAAATAACAAGAAAATAATGTGTTAGTATTAATTGAAGCAAATTAATATTACCTACTTTGACTTGTATTATAAAAAGAAAATTATTGATATTATCTAGTAACTCAAAATTTGGGCACAGAATTATAAACTTCGAGGTCCTTTTTTGCCAATTTTTTGAGGTTTAACTTTAAGTAGCATTCAGCTCTGTTTTGATATAAGTCTAAAGATAAAAAGTCTGTACCTTCCAGCATTTCCTCACAATCACAGAAATAACTGGCTGCTTTTTCATATAACCCATTTTGCATGGCACATTCTGCTAGTACTCGTAAAAAATCTCCCATTTTAAAAAACAATCCTTCATAGGCAACTGCATTTTCAATAAAAACTTGTCCTTCTTCAAATCTATTTAAATAGAAATAGAATGTTCCCAAAGAATGATTATAAGAACTATTTTCAGGATTTAATTTTATTGCCTGTTTCAAATCTTCAATGGCTCCATCATTGTCATTAATTATTAACATTCTTTTTGCTGTACCTCGTTTAAAATAAGCAATGCTATTTAAAGGTTCACGGTTAATTATTATTGAATATTGATGAATCGCTTTTTCAATTAAGGTTTTTACTTTATGCTTGTTTTTTCTCTCCAGATTAGGGTCTATCCAATTATTATGCATTACTTCTAAAGCTTTATTAAAGTTTTTGTCTGCAGAATCTATGGTTATTATCATGAGGTCATACTTTTTCTAGAAAAATGAATGCAAATATTAGAATCAAATAATTACAACATTACAAAAAAGTAATCTTTTTTCTACACTTGATAATAGTTAGCGAAGATCAGTTGGTAAACGGTTGGATAACTAACTAGATTTATAAAAAAGTAGATTGACAAAAACCAAAATTTACTTTTAAATGTGTTAAATTTCAGTTATTTAATATAGATTATTGAAAAAAAATCCTCAATATTGAATTAAAATTTAATTGTATGAAAAAAATAATTTTACTATGTATTCTATTTTCTGTTGTTACTTTTACCATGGCTCAGCGGAAGCCTGAACCAAAACCTGCTCCTACACCTGTTGCTAAAAAACCTTCGGGACCATCTCCTTATGTCTTAAAAAAAGACTATGATTCTTTGAGTACTTCTTTGCGAAATCAAATTAAATCTTTGCAAGGTTCTCTTGGTTCAATACGAGGAACTATGGGTAATAAGGACAAAGAAATTGATGCCTTAATTCTTCAAATGAAACAAGTTGAAGAGGTGTTGAGTTCAACCAATTTTAAAATTGCGCTTACGTCCGACTCTTTAAACCAAACAAGAACATCCATAGAAGAGGTTCAAAAAGAATCTAATGAAGGTTTATTAGCCTTAAACGAGCAGGTAAAAGGCTTAAAAACGCAACTTATGCTGCTTTGGGTTTTAGCGATAGCTGGCCTAGGCTTGGCTGCTTTTTCTTGGTTAAATAGCAAGAAGCAAATAAAAGCATTGCTGCATGCACAGCATGTAAAATTTGCCGATATCGAACGCAGTTTATTAGATAAAAAAGTGGAGCTTGATGAGCAATTGAAAAGCTTTGATGCTAAACTTGCAAGCGAAAGCAGAAATGCACAGCATTATACCGATAGGCAAACTGCGGTTTTACGAGAAAACATGCAAAACATGAATGATTTTGTAAATGGCTTAAAAGATGATTTGCTCGCGCTTTCCAGCACTGTTGAAGCAATGGGTAATAAATAAATTTTAGCTCTATTCCCGCAAAAGCACTGCATTTTTATGCGGTGCTTTTGTGTTTTAGAAGTATTTTAAAACATCATTTTACCAAATCTTCAATCCTAGCAGGATAGGTTGAATGAGATGTTTCAATTAAGGCATACAATCTGTTGAATCCAATAATAGTCACTGAAATTTTTGCTAATACCACGCAGAGATTTCGTTTAGGGGTTTTCTCTCCAAACAGGGTACATAACATTCTTTTGCTAGATAACCCACAGGGATAAGCAAAAACGGTTTTTCGTTTTGTGGTCGGTCTAAAATTTTATTTAAAAAGTTCATTGGACTAGGTGTATGTGTTAAGGCGGCTAATCCTGCATGATGAATAGCAGCTAGTAAAATTCCGCAAGCTATGCCGCAACTTTCTTTTACATAATAGTTCTGCTGTTTATTTTGATTTTCGTCAACAGAATAACTTTTACTAAAAACAATTATTAAATAAGGTGCAATCTCTAAAAAGGGTTTTTCCCAATTGGTTTGCAAGGCTGCTAAATCATTTTTCCACTCTTCATTCATTCGACTTTCATAACTAATTTTTTCTTCTTCTTCAGCTGCTATTCTTATTTTTTTCTTAATTTCTAGATCACTCACCACGCAGAATGTCCAAGGTTGTTTATGTGCTCCACTGGGTGCTGAAGAAGCTGTTAACAGCAAGTTTTCTATTACTTCTCTCTCAATTGGCCTATCCGAAAAATCTCTAACAGTCCTTCTTTTATTCATGAAATAATAAAAGTCTTTTGCTCTGTTTAACAATTCAGTTGGTTCATACATCTCTTTCTCATAAGACATAAATGGGTGGCCGTTTAATGATATTTTTTTATCCATTGCTTGTTATTTAATTAGTTATAGAACTTTTGAAAAATAGCATAATTTATTGTTTTTCAATGATAGGTAATCAGGCTTTTTTTTTAGAGATTTTTAAGATTACAATCTAGTTATTTGTCTTTACATTCGAAACATGAAATTTAAGTTCTTGCTTATATTGCAATTATACATTGTAACAAAGGTGTTTTCAATCAACGCTCCAACCTTATCGAGCCCTGCTATGAATGCAACATTTTCTTTTTTTACTACTTCTCTCATTTGTAATTCAGTATCGGGGGCAACGGGTTATCAGTTTCAGTTAGATACCATAAGTACTTTTAATAATCCGCCTTTCTTTATGGCGCATTCCACGTTTAATGGTACTTCTGCACCTGTTCTAAGAATTGGTAAAACGTATCATTGGCGTGCTCGCTGCTATAAGTCTGGTGATACTTCTGTTTGGACCACCTCAAGAAGTTTTACCGTAGTGCAAGGAAATACAGGAATTATCGCACCAAACAATAATACCACCGGAAATATTGTACATCTTAGATCGCAAAATTATGGAGCTGATGATTCAACTATTTTGTATCAATTTGAAGTAGATACCACTATCAACTTAAATTCTCCTATTAAACGTTTAGTCGTAAGCTATACCAGTCAATTTGAAGATTCTACCTTATTTACCTACAACCAAACCTTGTATTGGCGAGTACGTTGTTTTTCTATTTATGGAGATACTTTGCTTTGGTCGAACCTAAACAAATACACCACTCATGCTGGACCAACATGGAGTACTTCTGGTTCCATTTTTATGGTTGATCCTTCGTATTTTGTTAATTGGAACTTTGCTGGTTTGTCGAGAATAGAAGTCCAATTAGACACTAATCTAACCTTTAATACACCTAATTTGCAAAGTCATGTAAACGGCGTTGGTGCTGTTCAAGATTCTTTTCAAAACCTAATGTTTGGTAAAGATTATTATGTGCGTTTGCGTGGTTTTTATGGCAATGCTTACGGACCATGGTCATCGGTTCAGGCCATTAGAATTAAGAACAATATTGCTTCTATAGTACCTAGCAATGGAAATACCTTGTCTGTTTTATCACCCACCTTTTCATGGAGTCAGTTACGCGGTACACGCTACCAAATACAGGTATTTAGCGATATGGCAAAATCCAGTTTGTTAAAGGATACCATTACTCAATCAACCAATTTTGCATTAAATATTAATCTCGAATTAAATACGCAGTATCCTTGGCGCATTCGTGCGTTTCACGAGAAAGATACTCTGCCTTGGGTTGAGAGAAATTTTAAAATATTTCCAGGTCAAGTTAGTCTGGCCGCTCCTATGAGCAATGCCAATGTTACTACGGTAAGACCAATGTTGGGCTTTTATTCTTATTCGTGGGCAACTGCTCATGTTATGGAAATTGATACGGGTTCTGTTTGGCCTGCTAGTCCTTCTTCTTATTATATTAGAATAGATTCGTTTTCAAAATCTGGGAATATGTTTATTGTGGATACAACTTTGTTGTACGGACAAAAATATATTTGGCGTGTGTATGCCATGAAAGGGCAAGAGCAAGCTCAACCAGTATCTAGGTTATTCACCACCCCTTCTATGCCAACAATAATTTTTCCTACAAATAATGCAATTGGAACCGGACCACAAACCAATGGGTTGATTTCAGGAATTGCTGGTTCAACTCTTTTGCAATGGGAAATAGATACTACTAATTTATTTAACTCCAATCAATATGCTAATGGAGTAGATCCGCATGTGCCAGATGATTTTGACCCAAGATACATTGTAGCAAATTTGCCTGGCGATTTGTTGTTTCATACTAAATATTTCTGGCGTGTGCGTTGCATTAATAGTATAGATACAGGTAATTGGTCGGCCACATTTAATTTTGTAACTACGCAAGATGTATGGTTAAGTAGTCCGCTAAACGCCGCAGTTAACGTGCCTATAAGCACCAAGTTAGACTGGGGTTTACAAGGCAGTAATTTCGATTCTAGGTATCAATATCAAATTGCCACAGATAGTTTATTTGATACAAAGCCCATAGTTACTTTACCAAAAGATGCTATTTCTGAGGTTACGGTTAATTTAAATCATGGTACCCGTTACTTTTGGCGTGCACGTGTTTTTCATGCTAAGGATACCAGTCGTTGGTCGGTAATAGGTTACTTTAACACCATTCCGCCTCCGGTTATTGGAGTTCCTGCCTTGGTTTCTCCTGCACAAGGGGCAAAAAATATTCCCTTAACGCCGCTTTTATTGAGCTGGAATTTTTCTTCCAATGCCTTGAGTTTTGATATAGAAGTTTCGCAAACCGAAGATTTTAGCACCATTAATGCCAGCGGAAATGCACTTGGAAATGCGTCCCAATTTTCGGGTATGCAAGCAAATACTCGCTACTATTGGCGTGTAAGAGGTAGAAATGGAAACTCCACTAGTGCATGGGCTACTCGTTGGTTCGAAACGGCACCACCAACCTCCTTGGATGAATTGGAACAAACAGATTTAACCCAAGTTTTTCCCAACCCAGCAAGCTCTTTTATTTCGGTTCGAACCAAAGGAGAATTTTCTGTTGTAGTAAGCGATGTAAGGGGAAAAGTAGTTTTTGAACAAGAAAATTTAAACCAACCCTTACAAATTGAATCTTATCAATGGACGCCAGGTTTGTATTTTGTGAAAATTAAAAAAGGGGAAAACCATTCTGTTCATAAAATTTTGGTTCAGCCCTAGTGCATGCCACACTTTTTTGTGGGATTATCCTACAACACCCTTTAAATTAGAAGAACTTCCAGAAAAAGTAGAGGCGGTTTTAGCTAGTCTGGCCACGGTAGTATGAAAGGCCAAAAGCGCCTTTTTCTTTACTGCGATAAATGGTTTTTTCATGCCAAAATTTAATGGCAATTTAATGAATTAATGCGTGAAATTCCTAATTACATCCATTGTTTAGTTTTTTTTTCAAATGTTTTTTTGGTATCTATCTTAATCTACCATAATTAACTTTTTGCTATTTTTGGCGTGCTTGGTTGCTAGGTTCAAAATATACATGCCAGCAGGAAAAGCATGTCTCTCTAACCGATAAGATGTTCCGGTAATTTTGGGAATGTGCAATAAAGTTTCTCCCAATAAATTTGTTACTATGAGGCTACCTTGTTGAACGGGATTCTCAAAAACAATATCTGCGTAATCCTGCATAGGGTTTGGGAAAACATTAAATTTTAATGCCTCGCGGTTCAGTTGTGATACTCCAACTGGTGAAGCTTCAAACCTCAAAATTCTGCGTGCGGTTTGACCTTCATAATTGCCAAAACTACCACAAACCAAAATCTTTCCATCTGCTTGATCCAATACATCAGTAACAGCCCCATATTCAAAAAATGTTTCTTGCCAAAGTGTGGTGTCTTTTGATCCGTCTTGGTTTAATACTAGCCAGTTGGAGCTATTTAAAATTCTGCCATCAGGTAATAATTTATGTTTGATAGTGCAAAAATTGCCACAGAGGGTAATATCGGTAACAAAACTAGTATCTAATAATCCGCTTGAATGTAATCTTGCCATGCTAGTTCTTTTTTTTCCATCAAAACTATCAAACCAACCAGACAATAAAATTTTGCCGTCCTTTTGAATTGCAACTGATTGAATAATTTGGTTGGCACCAGAACCTGCATTAAAATTGGAATCTATAGTACCATCTGCATTAAGTCTAATCAAATGATTTACGGTGAGTAGATTGTATTTTGTAAAATTCCCTACCAAAACAATTTTACCGTCTTCTTGAATCGCCAAATCAGTAATGTTAGAAGAACCATCATTTATTTTTACTGTGGCAGGTGCATGACTTCCACCTATTAATGAAAATGTTTTGTCCAGTGAGCCATCAGCGTTAAAGCGCACTAAGTTCCAGCTTTCAAATTTGTCTGAAATATCAAAATCACCACCAGCAATAATTTTCCCATCTGCTTGTGATTTAATGGAATATACATAGCCTTTTCCATCATTAAAACCTGATACATTGGTTGCATTAAAACTTGTATCTACCGAACCATCTTGGTTCAGTCTTACTATATTTATGGCATAGGATGTATTATAGCTATTAAATCTACCACCAATTAATATCTTCCCATTATTTTGTATATGTATAGTATGAGGTATCTGTCTTATACTTACCATAAATCCTAGTCCGGTTTTAAAAGTAGTATCTATTCTCCCGTTGCTATGAATCCGGGCAATACCTTTAGCCTCAATGCCATCATACTCAGTAAAGTTGCCTATTATAATAATCTTTCCATCCGCTTGTAAAGCCATTTGTGAAATCGTGCCTAGTGTTTGTCCATTAGGCTTGAAAGTAGGGTCTAAGGCTATTCTTTGCGCATGAGTGCATGTTAAAAAAACAATACAAAAGAAGGCAGTATGTATGAAATTTTTCATGGTTAAAATTTTAGATAGTTTTAATGATAAACAATGATAACAATAAAAATTAAAAAAAAAAATCCCCCACTGCTTTCGCAGAGGAGGATTTTAAATAGATAATTATAGAATTATTTGCCTTCCATTTTGGCTTTTAATTCTGCTAATCCACCAATATCACCAAAAGTTGATTTTTCGTTCGACTCATTGATTTTCTTAGCGGCTTTTGCTACTTTTTCTTTTTCTACTTCTTTGGTTTTAACCTCAGCATCTTTTTTCACTACTTCTTCTTCTTTCCAAAGAGCAGTATGAGATAATACAATACGACGGTTGTCTTTGTTGAACTCAGTTACTTTGAAAGTAAGAACCTCATCTTCTTTAGCGGTTTTCTTATCTTCTTTTTGTAATTGTTTCAATGGAGCGTAACCTTCAACACCGTATGGCAATGCTACGATAGCACTCTTATCTTCAATTTTCAAGATGGTACCTTCATGCTCTGAACCTACAGAGAATAAAGTTTCGAAAGCTTCCCAAGGATTTTCGTCTAATTGTTTATGGCCTAAACTTAAACGACGGTTTTCAAGGTCTACTTCTAATACCAACACTTCTAATTCTTGGTTAACTTTTACAAACTCGTTTGGATGCTTGATTTTCTTTGTCCAGCTTAAATCTGAAACGTGAACCAATCCATCAACACCTTCTTCAAGTTCTACAAATAAACCGTAGTTAGTCATGTTGCGTACAATACCTTTTTGACGAGAGTTTAAAGGATATCTTTCTTGGATATTAACCCAAGGATCTGCCTTTAATTGTTTTACGCCAAGCGACATTTTACGTTCGTCTTTATCTAATGTTAAGATAACTGCTTCTAAATCGTCGCCCATTTTCAAGAAATCTTGAGGTGAACGCAAATGCTGACTCCAGCTCATTTCACTCACGTGAATTAAACCTTCCACACCCGGAGCAATTTCTAAGAAAGCACCGTAATCAGCAATATTTACAATTTTACCAGTTACTTTAGCACCAACCGTTAAGTTTTCAGCAAGTGAATCCCAAGGGTGAGCACCTAATTGTTTTAATCCAAGAGAAATACGTTTCTTCTCATCATCAAAATCTAATACCACAATATTGATTTTTTGATCTAATTGTAATACTTCTTCTGGATGGTTGATACGACCCCATGAAATATCTGTGATATGCAATAATCCATCTACACCACCTAAATCGATGAACACACCAAAAGAAGTCATGTTTTTAACAGTACCTTCTAATACTTGTCCTTTTTCTAATTTAGATAAGATGTCTGATTTTTGTTTTTCGATATCTTCTTCAATCAATACTTTGTGTGAAATAACCACATTTTTGAAAGCATGATTTACTTTTACTACTTTGAATGGCATGGTTTGACCCACGTAAACATCGTAATCTTTGATAGGCTTAGTATCAATTTGAGAGCCTGGTAAGAAAGTATCAATACCAAATACCTCTACAACTAAACCACCTTTTGTGCGCGTTTTAACGTAACCGTTAACAATCACATCATTTTCCTGAGCCTGCAGGATATTTTCCCAAGCTCTTTCACTCATCGCTTTTTTGCGACTTAAGATAAGCTGTCCGTTGGGATCTTCTTTGGTTTCTAACAAAACTTCAATTTCATCACCGATTTTCAAATCGGGCATGTCACGAAATTCTGTTTTAGCGATTAAACCATCCGATTTGAAACCGATGTTTAATACAACTTCTTTTTCTGTAAAACCTACTACGCTACCTTTAACGATTTCTTTTTCGTTGAAAGCGTTTAACGTGTTTGCGTAGAGAGAGGCTAACGTTTGGTGTTCCTCTTGCGAGTAGCCGCCAAATCCGGCTTTGTCCATACTCCAATCAAAATCTTGATCTGGTGTAGGTGTGTTTTGGTTAATAATGTTTGACAATAAAATAATCTCCTTTCGCTTAAAAAAGCTTGCAAATATAATTCTAAAATATTGAATGGCAAGAGATTTATAGATTATTTTAAAGCTATTTGGAACCTTTTCTTTTTCCTAGGGTTCTAAACTATACAAATATCCTCCCATGAACAACGTAAATTTTTATCAATTAGCCGCAAAAACCATTCAAAAACAAGACCTTAGTATGGAAACTTTTGCGGGTAAGGTAATTTTAATAGTAAATACAGCCAGTGCATGCGGATTAACCCCGCAGTATGCAGGCTTAGAAAGTTTATATCAGAAGTATAAAGATAAAGGGTTGGTAATTTTGGGATTTCCATGCAATCAATTTGGCAATCAAGAGCCGGGCGACGAATCATCCATTGCCAATACCTGCCTTAAAAATTATGGGGTAAGTTTTCCCATGTTTGCCAAAATTGATGTAAACGGAGCGTATACACATCCCATTTTCGCTTTTTTAAAATCTAAAAAAGGGGGCTTTTTAGGTTCAGCCATAAAATGGAACTTTACCAAATTTTTGATTAATAAAGAAGGTAAGGTTGTTGAACGATTTTCGCCAACAACCCAACCCGAGGAAATTGAAAAATATCTTCTGAGAATTTTATGATAACAATTTATTACAACTTTCTTCTAATGTTTAATTCTTTTTGTTCCATCTAAATTTTATCCACTTAAAAATTTCCATGCTTATAAACATGGGAATAGATAAAAGCAATACATAACCCCACTCTGCAAGGGTTATAGGTTCAATCTTAAGTATTTTTTGCATCAAAGGAATTTGCATACACAAAATATGTAAGCCTTGAGCAGCTAATACTCCTCCAACTAAAATCCAATTTCTATTAAGTGGAATTTTAAATACAGAGGTGCTTTCCGACCTGCTATTAAACGTATGGAAATTTTGCATAAAAACCATCACCAATAAAACCAAATTGCGGGCATGAAATTGATTCATTTCTTGTATTTCAATGAGCCAATACCAGAGTCCAAAGGCCACCAAACCCATGGTTGCCGCAGCTACCAAAGTTTGTTCAATCATGAGGGGATTAAAGATGGTTTCTGAAGGTTTGCGCGGCTTTTTGAGCATGGCACCTTGCTCGCCTTTTTCAAACGCTATGGACACGTGTTGAATGCCATTGGTTACTAGGTTCAGCCATAATAATTGCACGGCTATAAGCGGAATAGGCATGCCTAAGGCAACAGATAGTAAAAACAATAAAATCTCGGCGGCACCTGTAGATATGGCAAGAAATATCACTTTGCGAACGTTATCATAGGCAAATCTGCCTTCTTCTACACCGGCCACTAAGGAGGCAAAATTATCGTCTATTACAATCATGGCGCCTACATCTTTGGCTACATCTGTTCCTGAGCCCATGGCTACTCCAATATTAGCGCGTTTTAAAGCAGGCGCATCATTTACACCATCGCCAGTTACAGCTACAAATTCACCCAGTTTAATCAATACATTTACGATGGCAAGTTTTTGCATGGGCGAAACCCTTGCAAAAACGGTGGTTGATTGCACCAATTGCTCAAAAGCAGGGGAGTCTTCTGCCCCAATTTCCTCTAACATTTGTCCGGTTACCACTGGTTTGCCCGGTTTAATAATTCCCAATTCCAACGCAATATTCTCTGCTGTTGCAGGATGGTCGCCCGTTATCATGAGCACTTTTATGCCCGCTGTTTTACATTTTTCTATGGATGTTTTTGCCTCTTTTCTTAACGGGTCAATAAAGCAAACCAATCCTAAAAAGTTGAGTGGTGGTACATCAGAATTTTGGTAAGCATTTTTCTTTTCAAATGAATCTACTTTGCCGCTCGCAAATGCCAAAACCCTATATCCTGTAGCTGCTAATTTATCTGCTTTTGCAATAATTTCTTGGGTATTTAAATCTTCTGTTTGAACGCCATTTTGCTGCTTTACACAAAACTGAAGAATGGTTTCCACCGCACCTTTTACAGCTATTTCCACCGCATTATTCTTTTTATAGAAACAGGCAGAAAATTTACGCTCAGATTCATAAGGAATTAAGTCAACCACAGGCAGGTTATCAGTTAGTTCTGTTTGATCCAAACCCGATTTTTGAACCATAGCTAATAAGGCTACATCCATAGCATCTCCGTGGTGCTTCCATTCATTATTTTCTTGGTAGAGCAATCCTTCGTTGGCAATAAAGCTTGAAACTAATAATGGGTTCAAGCCAATATTTTTATCTAGGTTTACCGCCTGTTTATCGGCAATGTTTTCTAGGATTTTTCCTTTACCGTTATATCCTTCACCGCTTATAAAAAAGGTTTTTCCATTGGGCAAAATAATTTGTTTGGCGGTTTGTTGGTTCACCGTTAGGGTGCCTGTTTTATCGCTGGCAATAACAGTGCAACTACCCAAACTTTCTACAGAGGTAAGCTTTCTTACTACTACATTTCGCTCAGCCATTCGTTTGCTGGCAATGGATAGTGCTATGGTAAGGGAAACGGGCAAGCCCTCTGGAATAGCCGAAACAGAAAGCGCCACTACCAAAAAGAAAATGGCCGAATAATCCATTCCTTGCATGCGCAGTGCAAAGGCAAGTATAAAACTTAAAGCCACAATGAATAAGGTTATCTGCGTGGTAAATTTTTCCATCCGCAAAATAAGCGGTGGCTTGGCAGATTCTCCTTCCGAAACATTTTGTGCTATTTGTCCAACTTGGGTATGAATACCCGTAGTTACAATAATGCCTCTACCTCTTCCTTTATCAACTGTTGAGCCCGCAAAAGCCATATTTTTCCGCTCAGCAATACCAATTTCCTTTTCTAGCACTTGGGTGTCTTTTTTGGAGGCAATTGATTCTCCCGTTAAAAAGCT
>JAUYMZ010000131.1 GCA_030699355.1 Bacteroidota bacterium
TTTACTTATGGCATTCGCTCATTTAATAGTGGATTTAGGGATAGACCAGGTATGTATCAAATTGCTACCGGTGTAAGAACCTCTGCTACAGATAGTGCTTTAAAGGAAATTATGTATGAAATGGATAATTACCTAAAAACAGGTATTACCAATGAGGAATTAGATTTTATGAAAAATTCAATTACCCAAAGCGATGCTTTGCGTTACGAAACAAACTTTCAAAAAGCTAATTTCTTAACGCGTTTGATTGAGTTTGAATTACCTAAAGATTATATCCGTCAGCAAAATACCCTTATTAAAAACTTAACTAAGGAAGAAATAAATGCCATTGCTAAGCAAGTTTTAGAGCCAGAAAAAATGACCATTTTAGTAGTAGGTGATAAAGACAAAATTAAAGCCCCACTAGAAAAGTCTGGTTATAAAATTGTAGACTACAAAGATGTTGAGGTAGCTACAAGCGAGAGAAAATAGAAAATTTAAAAAAATAAATAATGTATAAGAAATTAATAATAGCTGCTTTTTGCGCCATAAGTTTTACAACTATGGCGCAAAAAAGCAATGTAGAAAGTGCTGCTATTTACCTCAGAAATGGGGAAGTAGATGACGCTAAAAAAACCATCGACTTAGCCATAGTCCACCCAGATACCAAAGCTGACCCTAAAGCTTGGTTCTATTACGTGTCTATTTTGGATACTATTTACAGAAACCCGGCTTACGCTAATTTAATGGATGCAGACATTGCAGATAAGTTTTATGAAGGCTGTATTAAGTGCATTGAAACAGATGTAAAAAAACGTTACGAGTATTATTGCAAAGACCAAGCAATTTTGAATAGTGCGTTTATGAGTTTTAATAAAGGTATTTCTGCTTATGAGCAAAAAGACTTTAAAACGGCAATTAAATACTACGAAATAGTTTTAAGCGTAATTCCATACGACAAAAACGAGGACTTAAAGAAAAACAATCTTTCGGAGAAAAACATCTTTTTATACATGGCTTTGTCTGCCATGCAATCGAGTGATAACGCCAAATCAAAAATCTATTTAAAGAAGTTAATGGATTTAAATTACGATGATCCCGTTATTTACATGCAAATGGCAAACATTTATTTAGAAGAAACGGATACAACCACAGCTTTGCAAATAATTGATCAAGGTAGAACAAAATATCCAAGTGAGAAGGATTTAATCAATCAAGAATTAAATATCTACATGAACATGGGCAAGCAAGATGTTTTGGTAGATAAGCTAAATGCTGCTATCGAAATTAATCCAGACGATCCAATGTTGTTATTTGTGAGAGGAAGTGTTTATGATAATTATTCAAATGATGTAAACAAAAAGCGCAAATCTTTAAAAGAACAAATTACCACGGCAAGAAAAAAAGCCCAAACAGAAAAGGTGCCAGCTAAAAAAGCGGGCTATATAAAGAATGCCGACGATTTGCAAAAAGAATATGACAATCAAGGAAAAAGAGCTGCCGAATATGCCGCAAAAGCAGAAATAGACTATAAAAAGGTGGTAGAGTTAAATCCAGATTATATTGATGCATTCTTCAACTTAGGCGCATTAAACAATAATAAAACAACCGAAATTGTAGAAAAAATGAATGCCATTCCGAGTTCTGTTCAAGGTGCCGCTTACGATAAAATCTACAATCCTTTAAAGAAACAAAAAGATGATATTTTAACCGTAGCATTGGGTTATTTCAACCAAGCATTGGCATTAGCTGAAGCAAAAGGCGAAGATACACCAGAAAAGAAAAAGGAAAAATATGGCTATATGAGAGATATTTTATATAGCATCCAACAGGTTTATGCCAACTTAGGCGATGAAAAGAAAACCATGGAAACAAAAAAGAAAAGAGACTCTTATGAATAAAAATTAGGTTCATAAAAAATAAATCCTCGGCTAAATTTTTAGTCGGGGATTTTTTTTGCCACTCGGCCGTTTCCCACCAACAGTTAAACGCATAAACAAAATTTCGCCCAACAAACATAAATTCATTTTCGGATTTCGAATTTTGGATTTAGAATTATTGCTGTCCGG
>JAUYMZ010000133.1 GCA_030699355.1 Bacteroidota bacterium
TAGATTTTGATTTATTACCTAATTATTCATCCTACATGCAGGTAGATGATGTGTTTTGTTGTTTGGGTTCAACCCAAGCCAAAACACCCGATTTAACTTTATATAGAAAAATTGATTTTACATATCCATTGCAAGTAGCTAAAATGACCAAAGAAATAGGTGCTAAACAATTTTTATTGGTAAGCTCCATGGGGGCAAGTGTAGATTCTTCTATTTTTTATAGTAGGTTGAAAGGTGAAATTGAAAAAGCAATTTTAGATTTAAATTTTCCCATTTATAAAATATTTAGACCATCGTTGTTATTGGGCTCTCGCAATGAAAGCAGACCTTTAGAAACAATTTCTCAGTATTTAATGCGCGTATTAAATGTATTTTTTATTGGTCCTTTAAAAAAATATAAAGCAATACCTGGAAGTACAGTTGCCAAAGCCATGTTGAAAACGTCTTTGCTAACCGAACCCGGAACATTTACCTATCAAAATGATATGATTTTTGATTTGGCTGAATAGTTATTTTTATTCGCAGAAATAAAAATATAAAACTAGTCCCAATACCACCAAGCTATTACCTAGCCATTCCCACTTATTTAATTTTTCTTTGAATAAAAAATATCCTGCTATTAAGGAGTATGGAAAAAATGCCAATTGCATAAATCCTAAGGTGTTTAAAGAAAATAATTGATAACTAACATTGATAAGCAGCGAGCCAAGAATGGTGAAAATGGCCACTCCAATAATAAATTTATTGTTTAAAGGTGGCTTACTTAAAGTAAATTCACTATCATTTAAGATGAGGGCTAAAGCAGCTAATATAAGTATGCTAAACTCTGTTACAAAGGTTGCCCACTCAGCACTTGTATTGGCTAATGGAATGCTCAATAAGGCATAACCAAAGCCCCAACAAATAGCAGAAATAATGGCCTCTAATAATCCTTTTTTAGCACTTGTTTTTTTCCATTGTATAAGTATTCCCAATGTGCTTAGACCTGTTGCAATAAAAAACCAAAAACTCAAGGCATCATTATTTAGCCATACGCCCAAGCCATAATGTATAAATGCACCCATAATGCCAATTACAGCTACATTTACAAAATGCAAATGCTGTAATGCCTTTACATAATAATATAAACCAACTGCACATAAAACACTACAGAGTATAAGCCAAGCCATATCGCTGGTATGCGGCGGGTGAATAAATTCACCGGATAGTAGGAGCCACGAGCCAGAAAATAAAACAGTAAATAAAGAGCGAATATAAATGAGCCTGCTTGCACTCATTTGCAAACTGCCTAATTTTATACAAACATCTGCTAAGAAATAGGAGGTATTAACCAATAATGAAAAACCTATGGCATTCATTATTTACCTCTCAATTCTGTAAGTGCTTTTACCATGTTTTCTTCTACCCGTTTTTGGGCCATGGAATAATCTTGCGGGATGAATTTTTTAGCTGTTATTTTTTCATACAACTCAATATAACGCTGAGATACCAAAGCAATAAAATCGTTGGTAAATACAGGTGGCGTTTGGCCATCCAAACCTTGAAAGCCATTTTCTATAAGCCATTGCCTTACAAATTCTTTAGATAATTGGCGTTGTTGTTGGTCTGTGGCTTGAATTTCTTCGTAGGTATTGGCATAAAAATAACGACTCGAATCAGGCGTATGAATTTCATCCATGAGCATTACTTCTTGGCCAAATTTACCAAACTCATATTTGGTGTCTACTAAAATTAATCCTTGCTCTTTGGCATAGGCTGAACCAAAGGAAAACAACTTACGGGTATAGTCTTCTAAAATTAAATAATCTGTTTCGTTTACTAATCCACTAGCTATAATGTCTTCTCTAGATATATCTTCATCATGACCTTCACTGGCTTTAATGGTAGGCGTAATGATGGGTTCAGGAAATGGATCATTCTCTCTCAATCCATCGGGCATGGCTACACCACAAATAATTCTTTTCCCACTTCTATACTCCCTCCAAGCATGTCCGGCTAAATATCCTCTGATAACCATTTCTACCTTAAAAGGCTCGCAACAATGCCCAATACTCACATTGGGGTCGGGACAAGCAATAAGCCAATTGGGAACAATGTCTTTGGTTAGTTCTAAAAAATGCGCTGCAATTTGGTTCAGCACTTGACCTTTAAATGGGATTGGTTTTGGCAGTACAATATCAAAGGCAGATATTCTATCGCAGGCCACCATGGCTAAGTATTTATTGTCGATGTTGTATACATCGCGCACTTTGCCTTTGTAAAAATTTAGCTGACCA
>JAUYMZ010000134.1 GCA_030699355.1 Bacteroidota bacterium
TTCCCGCATAAAAATTTAAATACGTATCATAACTCGCATTGGTTTTTTCTCTTAATCCATCTAAATAATACGATTCAACATAGTGGTACTCTGCCCCAGCATATAAATCAATTAAGTGATTTAAATAATAACGTGTACCCACACCCAATTGATAATCGCGGTAAGGTTTACCAAAAGAACTTGAACTGCCACCCGTACCATTAGCAAAACTAACAGAGGGCTTATACCAATTTAAACCTCCACCAAAGTTAATAAAAGGCAACCACCTAGCGTCAGGCTTTTTATCTAAGCCAAAAATCGTATGTAAGTTGTAATAGAAAATACCGTTTAAGCCATAAGTAGGTGTGCGGTAAGTTAAAACATCTGAAGCGGTTCCGTCTAAGGTAGCTTTTTTAACGTTACCAGTGGCATTATTATAAAAAGTATGTGCGGTAACTTTAGCCTCTAAAGACCAAGATTTATTAAAAGAATACCTTGCCGCACCAGTGTATATGCCCATCCATTTGGAGTTTACACCAAACATAGTAACTGGAATTCCTAATGCCGCGCTTACCGATAATCGTGGGGCCTTGTCTTGTGCAAATGCATTTAAATTTAACCCTGCTATTAATATGGCCAGTAATAAATTTTTAGCTAATCGCTTTGTGTAATGATATCTCATGGTTTGATAATTTTGTACAAATGTAATAATATTTTTCTGTTTGCAAACTTAAGAATTTGTTACTTGCGATTCAAAACCACTTAATCATTCAAACCTACCATGAGTCACTTAAAGACTACCACCTCCCAACTTAACCGCCTAAATATTGAAAACTTCAAACTATCCGATAAATATGACATCTACATCATTTTAGACCAACTTAGGAGTGGTAATAATATTGGTTCCATATTTAGAACATCCGATGCTTTTAAATTAAAAAAAATTTTCATTACCGGACAATCTGCCATTCCACCCAATAAAGAAATCCTAAAAACTGCCCTGGGTGCCACAGAAACAGTGGATTGGGAATATCATGAAAATGCTAAAAATTTGGTTCAGACCATAAAAGACCAAGGAATTAAAGTTTTTGCCATAGAACAAGCAAAAAATAGCACCTTGTTACAAGACTTTAAACTCGCTAATGAATTGCCTTTAGCTATAATATTAGGAAATGAAGTGGATGGCGTTCAGCAAGAACTGATTGATATGGCTGATGGCTGCATTGAAATACCCCAATTTGGAACCAAACATTCTTTAAACGTTTCAGTAACTTCTGGAATCGTAATCTGGCACCTTGTAAATCAATTACTTTGCGCCGAAAATTAATTAATCGTCAAATCCATTTTACCTGAAAAAACTTCCATTTGATTTAATATCTCAGCCAAAATGGAAGTATTCATAGTGATTTCGTGTTGTAATAAGGTTTCTATGCGCTCTTGCAAGATTCCTGTTGGGAATAATCTGCCGCGTAATTTCAATAATTTTTCTATTTGAGCTTCCTGAATCATTTCTGCCGCCTTTTTTAATGCGGGTGTTTTGCTCTTAAAGAAATCTTTACTCTGTAACTTAAAGGCTAACATCTCTTTACCTAAATTTACATCCAAAACCTTGGCATGGTCTACCAAATCTTGTAAGCTATTTAAAATAGTCTCCATTTTTTCTGGAAAGGAAATACCCTGAACTTGTTGCACAAACTTTTGGGTTAATTGCGATTCCGAAAGCAACAAATCTTCTATCACCAAACCCATTTTAATTACACGCTCCTGCATATTTGAAGGCACAAAAATATTCATGTAACGCAGTCCAACCAATGGATATGAAACTTCATAATAATCAAAAATTGGTTTTAATTGCAACCAATAGGCAACTTCGGCCGGCCCACCAAAATAAGACAAATTAGGTAAAATAATTTCTTGGAAAACCGGGCGTAAATTCACGTTCGGACTAAATCGTTCTGGGAAATGTGCTATTTCATCCGCCATCTCAGAAAAGGTCCACTCTTTTTCTCCAGAGGCCAATGAAAAATTGCCATCTACATTTCTTTTAATCATGCTGCGAACAAATTGCTCGTTTACATAAAAGAAATTAATTGGCCTTGCATGTATTTGTAATTTATATTTGGCATCCAAAACTTTGTCAGAAACCTGCTGAATAGCATAAGTCTCTTGTTTTAAAATATCAGCCTCCATAATAGGCAATAAAAATCTTTTTAGGGCTTTGGCATTGGGGTCGAGAATAACTAAGCCAAAAGATTTAAACAAATTATGGTAAAATCGAATACTTGCCTCCCCTAAATTTCTATAAGATTCGTACGCAAGTTTAATCTGGCTGAACCAAATTTTTGCCTGCTCCTTATCTCCCATTAATTCACCCAATTCTTGAAGCGTTTGAGAAATATCTTCTAAAGAAATTTTTCCAGTAAGCTTGGCACCACTGTCTGTTCCCCAAGTTATGTCTTTTCCAAAAAGATGGGTAGTTTGTATTTCCTCAAAATCATGGTCTTCAGAAGCCAACCACAATACAGGGACAAATTTTTTCTGCGGGAATTGCTGACTTAAATTCTGGGCTAATTTAATTGCGCTCAAAATCTTATAGGTCATAAACAAAGTTCCTCCAAACAAACTCAATTGATGGCCAGTTGTAATGGTATAAGTTTGCAATTCTAATAAATGCCTTATGTTGGTCTGAACCAATTCTCCTGACTCTAAAAACACTTCAGCTCCTTCATATTGCTCATGCAAATGTTTCACCAAAACCTCACGCTTTACTCGGTCGAAAACCCTATTTTGAATAGCGTTTTCCATCCCTTGAGTGTTGTGCCAACTAGTCACAAAAGGAGAGAGTTGAGCGTCTTTATTTAAATAGTCTTTTACAATGGGAGGCACAAAAGAGCTTTGTTCTAAGGCTATTTGTTGGGCTATTTTCATGCTTATTCTACAATCTTTCCATACAAATCAAAATCTTCAGCAGATTCAATCAACACATTGGCAAAATCACCAATGCGCACGTAATTATCTTTGGCAGAAACAAGTACTTCATTATCCACTTCCGGACTATCAAATTCGGTTCGGCCAATATAATAGCCCCCTTCTTTGCGATCGAATAAAACTTTTAAGGTTTTACCTACCCGTGTTTTATTAATTTGTGTGCTAATTTCTTGTTGTAATTCCATTACAATGGCAGCGCGCTCCTCTTTCACCTCTTGTGGAACATTGTCATCTAAAGTTCCGGCGTGGGTTCCTTCTTCATGTGAATAGGTAAAAATACCTAAACGGTCGAACTTATTGCGCAAAACAAAATCGCATAAATCTTTAAAATCCTGCTCGGTTTCGCCGGGGTGCCCTGCAATTAAAGTAGTACGAATGGCAATACCTGGCACTTTTTCTCTTATGGTTTGAACCAATTCTTCGGTGCGTTGACGGGTAATTCCCCTGCGCATAATTTTGAGCATATTATCACTCACATGCTGCAAAGGAATATCAATATACTTGCAAATATTATCGCGTTCAGCCATAACTTCTAGCGCATCTAATGGGAACTGCGAAGGGTATGCATAATGTAAACGAATCCACTCCACACCAGGAATGTCTGAAATTCTTCTTAGCAATTCGGCTAATTTGCGCTCGCCGTATAAATCTAATCCGTAAAAAGTACTGTCTTGGGCAATTAATAAAATTTCTTTGGTGCCATTTTTAACTAAACCTTTTACCTCTGTTTCTATTTGCTCAAACGATTTAGAAACATGTTTACCGCGCATAATGGGGATGGCACAAAAAGAGCAAGGCCTATCGCAACCCTCAGAAATTTTTAAATACGCATAATGCGATGGCGTAGTTATTAAACGCTCACCAATAAGTTCATGTTTATAATCTGCTCCTAAAGTTTTAAGCAATTGAGGCAAGTGTGTTGTGCCAAAATATTGGTCTACCTCTGGAATTTCCTTTTCTAAATCGGGTTTATACCGCTGCGAAAGACAACCTGTTACATATAATTTTTCTATTTCACCCGCCTCTTTGGCCTCAGCCCAACGCACAATGGTATTGATACTTTCTTCCTTGGCATTGTCTATGAAACCACAGGTATTAATAATCACAATATTGGCATCGTCTTGCTCCGACTCATGCTCTACCACAAAATTATTGGCCTTTAATTGGCTGTATAATTCTTCGCTATCTACTATATTTTTTGAACAGCCTAAAGTGATAATATTCACTTTATCTTTTCGAAGTGTTTTTGTTTTCAAAACTTTTAACTTTTAAATAAAGAATCTACAAATTCGTGTTTGTTGAACAACTGTAAATCTTCGATACCCTCTCCCACACCAATGTATTTTACTGGAATTTTAAATTGATCGGCTACCCCAATAACTACACCGCCTTTAGCTGTTCCATCTAATTTGGTTAAAGCCAAAGCATTTACTTCTGTAGCGGCGGTAAAATGTTTGGCCTGTTCAAAAGCATTTTGACCGGTACTGGCATCAAGAACCAAAAGTACTTCGTTGGGTGCAGAAGGTATTACCTTTTGCATCACACGCTTTATTTTACTCAGCTCATCCATTAAACCAATTTTATTATGCAACCTACCAGCCGTATCAATAATTACTACGTCAGCTTCCATTTCTACTGCTTTTTGCACAGTATCAAAGGCCACAGAAGCTGGGTCGGTATTCATTCCATGCGAGATTACCGGCACATCATTGCGGGTTCCCCAAATTTTAAGTTGTTCAACGGCGGCGGCTCTAAAGGTATCGGCGGCACCTAATACCACTTTTTTACCAGCCTTTTTATATTGGTTAGCCATTTTACCGATGGTGGTAGTTTTGCCCACACCGTTTACACCCACTACCATTACCACATAGGGCTTTGCTCCTTTTAAATTTTCAAAATCTGTGGGGATATCCGATTTATTTTCATCCATCAACTTACTTACTTCTTCTTTTAGTAATTTATTGAGTTCAGAAACATTGATATATTTATCGTTAGCTACACGCTTTTGTAATCGGTCTATTATTTTAAGGGTAGTTTCAACCCCCACATCACTGGTTACCAAAATTTCCTCGAGGTCGTCTAAAAAGGCATCATCCACAGTGCTTTTACCTACAATGGCTTTGCTAATTTTATCGAACAAACTGGTCTTGGTTTTCTCCAAACCTTGATCAAGTTTTTCCTTTTTTTCTTTGTTAAAAAAACTAAAAATACCCATGACTTTAGTATTAAAATAAAACAAAAAAAGCACTCTGTAAAAACAGAATGCTTTATTGAATACGTTTATTCAAAATATTATTTCTTGAAGTGAGTTTTCACTTCTTCGTTAGGAATAATTTCCGACTTAAAAGAATAAGAACCTTTGGCTGTTTTTACAGCTCTGTATGCCTTAGCAAAGTCTTTACCTGCTCCAGCGGTTTTTAATGTTGCAACTACTTTCTTAGCCATGACTTAATTATTTAATTTCTTTGTGAACAGTTACACGCTTCATGATTGGGTTGTACTTTTTCAACTCAATACGCTCAGTGGTATTTTTACGATTTTTGGTAGTGATGTATCTAGAAGTACCCGCTAAACCTGAAGTTTTATGTTCGGTACATTCTAAAATTACTTGCACTCTATTTCCTTTTCTTGCCATTACTTATTTCTCCTTAAATTTTTCCGTTACGGATATATTCGTTTAAAACGGCAGTGATGCCCTTCTTATTAATGGTTTTAATCGCTTTAGTAGATACCTTTAAGGTTATCCAGCGGTCTTCTTCAGGAATGAAGAACTTCTTCTCCTGTAAATTTGGGTAAAAGCGACGCTTAGTCTTACGGTTTGAGTGAGACACATTATTACCCACCATCGGGCGCTTACCGGTTAAATCACATACTCTCATGACAATATTTTCTTCAAAAAGGACTGCAAATATGAGGCTTTTTTATTTAAAAACAATAATTTTTAAAAAGTTTTCCAAGTGTTTTCTAAATCGTCTGATTTTATGCACACTAGAATTTATTTAAATCATTAATTTCCAATAAAATATCTATAAGCCCACCCTAGAAACGGGGTTGCAATATCGTTAAATATTTTAGGAACTTGGCAGTTCTGCTAAAATTAATTTGTTTTGCCTCAAAATAATTACACCATGAATTTTGAATTTATCCTTGTAAACCCAGCCTTTGCCCCAAATATTGCCCTTGTTCAACTTAATCGTCCCAAAGAATTAAATGCCCTGAACCTACAACTCATGCTCGAATTAAAGCAGGCCTTGGCTCAATTAGATGAACAAGAAGAGGTGCGCTGTATTATAATTACAGGCAACCAACAAGCTTTTGCCGCTGGCGCTGATATCAAACAAATGGAAAGTAAAAATGCCATCGACTTATTAAAAATAGATCAGTTTGAAACTTGGGACCAAATTAGAAAAACAAAAAAACCAATTATTGCAGCAGTTTCTGGTTTCGCTTTAGGGGGTGGTTGCGAGTTGGCCATGACATGCGATATGATAATAGCCAGCGAATCCGCTAAATTTGGTCAGCCTGAAATTAAAATAGGCATTATGCCTGGCGCTGGTGGCACGCAAAGATTAACCCGCGCTGTAGGCAAAGCCAACGCCATGGAAATGGTACTAACAGGAAAATTTATTGGTGCCGAAGAAGCCAAAAATATGGGCCTCGTAAACCGCGTAGTGCCAGAAGAACTTTACCTAGATGAAGCGGTAAAATTGGCCAAAGAAATTGCATTGATGAGTCCGATTGCCGTTAGATTAGCCAAAGAAAGCGTAAACAAAGCCTTCGAATCTGGCCTGCAAGAAGGATTGTTCTTTGAGCGTAAAAACTTTTATATGTGCTTTGCCAGCGAAGACCAAAAAGAAGGAATGAATGCCTTTGTAGAAAAAAGAAAACCAGTTTTTACAGGCAAATAAGTCATAGAAAATTATTATGAACCCAAAATCCATTTCTATTTCGCAATTTACTTACAACTTACCCGAGGAGAAAATTGCCAAATATCCCCTCGAAAATAGAGATGAAAGCAAGCTATTGGTTTGGAAAAACAATCAGATAATAGATAGTACATTTTCTGATTTACCCCAAATTTTGGACCAATCGGCGCACTTATTTTTTAACAATACCAAAGTGGTTCATGCGCGGCATATTTTCACCAAAGAAAGTGGTGCCAAAATAGAAATATTTTGTCTTGAACCTATTAACGGAAACTACCAAATAGCTTTCGGAAGTAATGGATTGAGTGAATGGAAGTGCCTTGTTGGAAATGCTAAAAGGTGGAAATCTGGAATCCTGAAAAAAGTAGCTTTTATCCAAAATAAAGAGGTAATAATACAAGCTGAAATGATGCAGCAAGAGGGTCAATTTGCCCATATCAAATTTTCTTGGGATCAGCCCGAAATTGCATTTGCCAGTTTATTGAGCGAGACAGGCATTTTACCTTTACCACCTTATTTAAATAGAGTTGCCGAGAAAAAAGACGAATGGCAATACCAAACAACTTATGCCAAAGAAGAGGGCTCTGTGGCGGCTCCAACAGCCGGATTGCATTTTACCCACCGCACCTTTGAGGAACTTAAAAACAGGCATATTAACACCACAGAAATTACCTTACATGTGGGTGCTGGCACCTTTTTACCTGTAAAAGCAAACACCATGAGTGAGCATGAAATGCACCGCGAGCACATGGAAATTCCTGTTTTAGCCATCGAAAATTTGCTCCAAAGCGTTCAGCAAAAAAAATGCATTATTCCTGTGGGTACAACTTCTATGCGTTCTTTAGAAACCTTGTATTGGTTGGGTGTAAAGCTATATTTAAATCATCCCAATGCTTCCAATTTTAGCTTATTACAATGGGAACCCTACGAGTTGGAGCAAACAATAAGCGCTCAAAATGCTTTGGAAGCTTTACTTAGTTTCTTAAAAGAAAATGGCATTAAAACTTTATTTGGTTCAACCCAATTGTTAATTGCACCGGGCTACCAAATGCGTCTTTGTGATGCCTTGATTACCAATTTTCACCAACCAAAAAGCACTTTATTGCTCTTGGTTTCTGCACTCATAGGTGATAATTGGGAAAAAGTATATGCGCACGCTTTGCAAAATAATTATCGCTTTTTAAGTTTTGGCGACAGTAGTATTTTATTTAAAAATTAAGCCAAAAAAGGCATTTTCAGTTTAAACCAAATGAAGTTTAAAGGCAGTTATATTGTGCTTTTCGCCACTTACGTATATTAAATCATCTACCTTCAAACACTCTTTAGAAGTAATATGCGTAATAAGTTCACCGTTTCTATAAATGGCAATGATGCTAATGTAGAACTTTTTTCTAATTTCTAACTCAGCGATTGATTTCTCTAAAAAAGAAGAATTTGCATTTCTAAAAGGCACGCAAACCAACTTTAAATTGGGCGTAAATCTTTGCAGATTATTGGCAGAAAGAGGCTCAATTTTATTGAAAATACTGTAGTTATCAGACCTAATAGAATCTGTTATTTGCTCAATTTCATCTATCGGAATTAAATAATTATTGAGTACCCGCGAAAAAATCTCGATGGAAGTTTCAAACTCCTCTGGAATTACTTCATCTGCTCCCAATGCCAACAAAGGCTCAATTTCTGCAACATATCTGGTTCGAACCAACACAAACACACTGGCCGACAATGCCCTAATTTTTACCAAAATGGCCTTACTGGCTTGTGGGTCTGAAATGGCAATAACTACTACCCTAGCTTTCTCCAAAGAAACGGTATCTAAAATATGTTCGTGAACAGCATCGCCATATAAAATAGGCTCACCGTTTTCGCGCTCCTTTTTAACTGTTTCGGCATTTATCTCTAAAATCACATAATCAATACCGGTTTTTTTTGCAGCCAATGCAAGGTTCTTTCCATTCATTCCATACCCAATAATAATTAAATGGTTATTTCTTTCTGCTTCTGCTATTGGTTCAGCCCCCTCCTCTAATCTTTTTGCTAGGGTTTTATCTTTATAAAAGAACTTAATGAACCAAGAGCTCATTTTACCGCTATTGTTGATGATGAATGGCGTAAACAACATGGTTAAAATGGAAATAGATAAGAAATATTGATTAGCCACCGGTGTTAAAATACCATATTGAATGCCTACTTTGGAGAGGATAAAGGCAAACTCTCCAATTTGAAACAAGGTAAATCCGGTAAGTAAGGCCGTTCTTATATTGTATTTTAAAACTTTGGTGGCCACCAAAGCAATGCCTGCTTTGAAAATAAAAACCAAAATAGCCACAAACACAATAACCAATGCGTGGTCCATAAAAAAACTTACATCCATTAACATACCAATGGATACATAAAAAAAGCTGCTAAAAAATTCCCTAAATGGCAAAATGGTGCTAGTGGCTTGGTGACTATAATCAGATTCAGAAATAATTAAACCGGCTAGAAACGCACCCAAAGCCAAAGACAAACCTGCTTGGGAAGTTAAATAGCTTATTACAAAACACATGGCTATGGTAAACATTAAAAACAACTCCTTATTCTTGGTACGCGCTATTACAAACAATATTTTAGGAGCAATAAACCGAGCCGAAATGTAGGTTCCTGCCACAACCAAAATAGACTTTAACAATAAAGCCAACAACTCTAAACCAAGTTCCCCTCCTTGTCCGGCTAAAATTGGCGTTACCAACATCATAGGAACTACTATGATATCTTGGAAAATTAGAATACCCAAGGCATTTTTACCATGCGGCGAACTGATGGCATTATTAGATTGTAGAATATTGAGCACAATGGCCGTGCTCGACAAAGAAAACAAAAAGCCCAAAAACACAGAGGCCTCAAGGCTAAATCCCATCCAATAACCTAAAGCAAAAGTTAGTAAAACGGTTAATCCAACCTGAACCAAACCACCAATAAAAACAGTTTTTCCAATAGAGTACAACTGCTTTAGCGAAAACTCCATTCCAATTACAAAAAGCAGAAGCACAATACCAATTTCAGATAACAATTCTACCTCATGCACCGCATCGATTAATTTTAAACCATATGGTCCAATTATAATACCTGTTATAAGCAAGCCTATGATTGATGGCAATTTAAGTTTATTTAATACAAGTACCACTACAATTGAACTCGACAATAAAACAATGATGTCTTTTAATAATGGAAACTCTACCGCCATAAGGATTAATTTTATTTTAATTTTTTATTGCGACTAAGGTAAACAAAAATTTGCAATTTCAAATAGTCGACTTTACTTTTGCAGAGTAATTCTTATTTAAGAATAATTATTAATTAGTGCAAAATTCGATAGAACATATTAAACAATCATTGCAAGGTGCTGGCATAAAGGCAACATTGCCCAGAATTGGCATATATCAATTATTAAGCACCTTTAAGCACCATCCCAGTGCCGAAGAATTATATCAGAAGGTTTCTAAAAAATATCCAGGTGTTTCTTTAGCAACGATATATAAAACGTTAGAAGTTTTGGTTCAAAACAAATTGGTAAATAAAGTAGTTACTGATGAAGACAAAGTGAGGTATGATTTTAGAACCGACCAACACATTCACCTATATTGCCAAAAAACCAATAAGATTACAGATTACGAAGACCCAGAATTAGATGATTTAATAAGTAATTATTTTAAAAGTAAATCTATTCCCGACTTCATCATTAAACAAATTCAAATAAACATTCAAGGCGAGAAGCAACATATTAAAACTAAAAAAAATAAATTATGACCATGTTAGTAGGAAAAAAAGCGCCTCATTTTAGCGCAGATGCCGTAGTAAACGGCGGAGAGTTTGAAGAAAATTTCTCATTAAGTAATTACCAAGGTAAGAAGCACGTGTTGTTCTTCTTTTACCCATTAGATTTTACCTTTGTTTGTCCAACAGAAATTATTGCTTTCCAAGAAAGAATTAAAGATTTTGAAGATAGAAATGTGCAAGTGGTAGGTTGTTCTATCGACAGTAAATTTTCTCATTGGGCTTGGTTAAATACACCAAAAGACAAAGGTGGTATCCAAGGTGTAGAATACCCTTTGGTAGCAGATGTAAACAAAACGATTGCTACTAATTACGGTGTTTTAGCTGGTAAATATACTTACAACGATGACGAACAATTGGAGTGGGTTGGCGATAATGGCGAGAGCGCTGTAGCTTACCGCGGATTATTCTTAATCGACAAAGAAGGCGTTGTTCGCCACCAAGTAGTTAACGATATGCCTCTTGGCAGAAGCATTGATGAAGCATTAAGAATCATCGACGCTTTGCAATTTTTCGAAGAAAAAGGTGAAGTTTGTCCTGCCAATTGGGAAAAAGGTAAAGACGGTATGAACGCAACCGCAGAAGGTGTAGCCAAATATTTAGGTTCGCACTAAGATTTTTGTAAAGTAAAACACAATTTATTTGTAATTTCGGCAGGTATGAAGAAACTATTCTTTTTACCTGCCTTTTTTTTGTTTGCATTGGTAGGTTCAGCCCAAGAAAACAACATAATTGAAATACCGCTTACACAGTATGCCAAAGATGATCGTTTTGATAAATACCAAATTACCCTGGCCCTATTTAAGGTAAAAGGAGATACTATTCTTTCCATGGATTTTGAAGGTTCCCGACCTATAAAACCTATAAGGATAAAGAAAACCGGCAGGCACAAAGAATTTGCCTACGGCAATTTGTTTTTTAGCGGCAGCCAAAATAAATATAACCCAGGCTATGTGAGCGTACTTGTGGGCGACCCCTATCAAAGAAATCCTACTTTGTATATAGACCACAATCAAAATTTTGATTTTAGCGATGATAGCAGCTACAAACTCCCCTATTTTGATGAAAAAGCGCTTGAATTAGAACTTTTCAATACTGGTAATACCGAAGGAAGAATTAAAATTTTATTGTCGAGAACGCGCCCGTACGGACAAAAATATGAGTTTAGAAAGTACATGGACGAGTATTATGCCATGGCCTATAAAGGCAGGGAGTTTATGGGTTTTGAGTTTTGCTACCGGGAACAAAGGTATATTGCTAGAAGTGGTATGGTGAAGCAAGGAAAAGAAAGTTTTAAAATTGCCCTATTAGATGGCAATGCCAATGGATTGTACAACGACCCCGAGATAGACAAAGTAATGTTTGTAAACCCAACAGACACCATTTTAGATGCCACTAATCCACTGTATTTTGTAAACTTTGCTGCCAACGGAAAACCTACCTATTTTGAGAAAAACGACAAGCTTTACCAAATAGTAGAAGTAGACCCTTCAGGAAAATTTATTCGGATTAAAGTTAGCAACGACCAAGTTGATTTTAACCGCATCAAAATTGGCAAAAAAGTACCTAAAGTAAAGTTTACTCCTGCCAAAGGAGATGCTTTTAAAATTAGCAAATTACGCCGCAAAGAAATCTACCTGTATTTCGGAAATAGAAGTGCCAAAAACTTTGTTTCAGACACGATGTTGCTTAGGCAAATTGCCCAATTAAACCCAGAAAAACTGAAGGTAATTTGTGTTTTGTATGTTAACAAAACATACGAATTGCGCATCTTTAATAGCGATGCTCAACCTAATTATTTATTGGCATTTGGCACCAAAGAATTGAGTAATAAATTGGGCATTAACAGCCTCCCACAATATTTATATTTAGGCAAACGTAGACGGGTAAAAAAATACGGCCTGAACCCAAATGAGTTTTTAAGAGAATACCACGCGCAACAAAAATAGGTTCAGACAGAAGGCTGTTTACCAACTGCCACCTGCCCCACCGCCGCCAAAGCTTCCGCCGCCAAAACCTCCGAAGCCTCCGCCACCGCTGCTTCCGCCAAAACCACCACCGCTATTAAAACCGCCACCACCAAAGGTTCCCATAAATGGAGTTGGACCATGAAATACGCCCCTACCGCCTCTGCCACCACCTTTGTTTGAAAATAAAAATATCAAGATAACGATTACTATAATAATTATGGTAATGAGGGAACTTCCTTTTTTCTTCTTCTTTTTGCCAAAATCTTCGTTCACAAACTCTCCCGAAGCCTTTTTCATGATGAGCGTTGTGGCTTGATCCAAGCCTTGAAAATAGGCTTGTTGCTTAAAATTAGGTTTGATTACCTCTTCTATTACTCGTCTAGAAAAAGCATCTGTAATACTTCCTTCTAAACCATATCCGTTTTGAATCCGAATTTTTCTATCGCCAATGGCCACATAAATAAGCAAGCCATTGTTTTTTCCAGCCATTCCTATTTGCCAGGCCGCAGCCAAACGCTGACTATAATCAAAGTCGTCATCTCCTTCTAAGCTTTGTTCTATAACAATGGCAATTTGAGTGGAGGTGCTATCGCTATAGGCTTTTAATTTAGCTTCTAGGGTTGCATTTTGACTGGCATCTAAAATATTGGCATAATCGTTTACCAGCCTTGGTGGGTTGGGTTTGGCCGGAATTTCTTTGGCAAATGCCGAGAGGCAAATCCAAGTTAAAAGGAAAAGGCTTATAACTTTTTTAATCATGTTGTCCTCCAAAAGAAATGGTATCGCTCAATTCATTTACATCTTCCTTTTGGTAAGGGAAATGCACTTTTAATTTTTCGCCCACTTGTTCAATGGCCAAGGATAGCCCTAAGGCATATTCGTTCTTTTTAAAATGGTTTACCATTAAATCTTTTTCGGCTTGCCAAAAATCGTCGCCCACTTTTTGGTGAATACCTGCATCTCCAATAATGGCTAATTTATGATCGTTGAAAGCCAAGTAAATAAGTACTGCATTTTTTTGTTCAGTTTGGTGCATACCTAATTCAAAGAAAACTTCTTTGGCTCTTTCTATGGGGTCTACGCTTACTGTTGATTCTATGTGAACCCTAATTTCGCCCGAAGTTTCCTTTTCGGCGGCTTGTATAGCAGCCACAATTTGCGCTTGGTCTTTCTCCGAAAAATTTTCTTTTGCCATTGCTTATCATTTAAAAGAAAAGGTTGCCATACGACAACCTTTTCTTATTTATATACCTTATTCGAAACTAACCTCAGGTGCTTTTTCGGCGCCTTTATCGGCCTCAAAATATCCTTTTTTGTCGAACCCAAAAATACCTGCATACAATACTTGCGGGAACTTACGGATGTATGAATTGTAATCTTTTACAATATCATTAAACTTGCCTCTTTCAACGGCTATTCTATTCTCAGTTCCTTCTAATTGAGATTGCAATTCTAAAAAGTTTTGCGTGGCTTTTAATTGAGGATATTGCTCTGCCACCACCATTAAACGGCCCAAAGCCTGACTCAATTCTCCTTGCGAAGCTTGGAATTTCTGCAATTGTTCTGGACTTAATTTACTGGCATCTACTTTCATTTGTGTAGCACTTGCACGTGCATTAATTACATCTGTTAGGGTTTTTTGTTCAAAATTGGCCACTCCTTTTACGGTATTAACCAAATTAGGAATCAAATCTAGCCTGCGTTGGTACACGTTTTCTACTTGTGCCCAAGCAGAACTGGTTGCTTCTTGTTTTGTAACCATGTTGTTGTACGAACCGCAACCGTTAAATACCAATAACAACAAAGCTGCTCCAATTACCAAAAGGATAATATTACTTCTTTTCATGTTTAAAAAATGTTTGTTTGAGTGAAGCAAGATACAAATGTTTATCCAAATATCGTGTCACTGACAAAAAGTCTATGAAGAAGAGTCTATAGTCCATGGTCCATAGTCCATAGTTTTAGGTTTTACTTCATTTAGCGTTTTATTCTTTTTTTTAAAGATATTCCTCTATTTAGTTTTTCTTAAAAACTAAAATCTATTAACATCGACTATGGACTATCG
>JAUYMZ010000135.1 GCA_030699355.1 Bacteroidota bacterium
AAAAAACGACCGTGTAGATGCCGCTAGAATTGCCCAATATGGGGAAGAAAAACACAAAACCATTCAAGTTTCAAAGCCATGGAATAAGGCCGTTATGCATCTAAAAGAACTGCTTGGATTGAGGAAACGAATAGTTAGAGAGAAAGCCAGCTATAAGGGCTCTTTAAAAGAACGGAAACACATGTTTCCAGATTTAAAACAAGATAGTTTATGCAAGATTTACGAAACAAAAATTAAGCAAAATGAGAAACTAATCGAACAATTGGACCAAGAGCTTTTAGCTTTTGTAGAGAGCTATCCAGAGATAAAAACAAACTATGAGCTTTTAATTAGCATAAGAGGAATTGGGATGATAAACGCGCTTATGACCATTGGATATACCGAAAACTTTCAAAGCTTTGATAACGCAAGAAGTTATGCAGTGTATGTGGGAGTTGTGCCATTTGATTACAGTTCTGGAACGAGTATTAGAGGGCGGAAAAAAGTTAGTCCAATTGCCAACAAAGAGCTTAAACAGGAGCTAACCCAAGCCGCAAGAAGCGCTGTCCAATGGGATCCGGAATTAAGAGAATATGCCCTCAGAAAAATGAATAATAAATGTTACAATGTGGTTTTAAATAATGTTAAGTTTAAGTTGATTTTACGTATGTTCGCTGTAGTAAAAAAACAATCCAAATATGTGGACAACTACCAAAAAGTGGCTTAAATTGAAAATAAATTTGGAAGTTTAGATATCCTAGAATACGCAAAGTCCGAAAACGTTACAGCTGATTGTAAAGAACAAGTAAATAAATAAACTTAAACGTGGAGATAGGTATAAATAATATCAAAATGAAAAAGATACTGAAACCTTTTATAGTGGTTCTATTTATAATATCAATTAGTGCTTGTAAAAAACAATGTGATAAGAGCCTGAGAGTAGGTGAAATGGTGCAAATACCTATTGTATTCAATGGTTTTAGTACTTCGGAAATTGACAGAATTTTAGTATATAGAATTGATAATTCTAACACGAGCCCAATTGACACTTTTTTATTGAGAAACATTCTTTGGGCAAATATGGCTCGTTCTACAAATGAAATAATTACTGACAGGGAATCAGGTAAAACGCAAAAACAATATGGTCGTTACGAGAGCTATTTTGACAATTGCACCCTAATATTTGATTGGTACACAAACAAAGACACTCTTTTAAATTTTGAAATAAAAAAGTCACAAGAGAAAATTAAAGGTTGCCACGAAAATGATCCAAATGTAAAAATAGACAAACTATCATTTATTCATAAAGGTAATACTATTTTCAAAGATGAATCAATCCAAATAGACAAGTAATACCGAATGCATTTTTGTAATAGTCAAATAGAATTGGACTAAACACCTATTGCCTTGGTAATTACCATTCATGTTTTGGACTAAATTATAAATCCAATTGGTGTAAATCCTACCATAAATGAGAATTAATTCATTGGCAAATAAGGTTGAGAAAACAACCTGCCTTAAAAGCTAGTATTTCTTAGGGCTCGAAGAGCCAAGAATGAACGCGGTTGCTCCATGAAACCACCTTCCGGTTTGGGCCTTTTTTTTGCGATGCGTTTTGCGTTTAGTTTTCTTTGAAGCCATTAATTTTTTTTGAGGTTTGGAACAGAATAATTCTTTTTTAAATGATGCTTTGTTTTGCAAATAGTTTTTGTAATGGCTTTTACTTCGTTTTATAAGGTTAGGCGAGTAAA
>JAUYMZ010000146.1 GCA_030699355.1 Bacteroidota bacterium
AGCAAACAAGACCGGGAGTGAGAGAGTCATTTACGGCAAATACAGTCAACTTGGGGCATCGAGCCCCATTTTGACTGAGCAAACAAAACCAAAAGCTCTAGATGTATTTTGACAATAACTTGAGCTTATTGGATAATAAGCGGTAAACGGATTTTAGGATTTAACACAAAGACCAACGACTAACGACCAAAAGCCAAAAACCTATTTATCAGCAATTACCTTATCTAGTATTTGAATAAAGGTTTGGGCATCGCGATAACCGGGGTCTATGAATAATGATTTCTTTTTGGGGTCTATAAAATAGGTAGTTGGAAAACCATTGTTTTCTCCCCTATTTAACTGCGCATAAAAATCGCGGGCCGAGAATGTTTGTCCATCAATAGTATAGGTTAAATCTCTCAATTCTGGATTAAATTTAACTGCTATAAAATGTTTGTTAATCTTTTGAATAACTTCTTGTTTACTATACGTATCTCTATCCATTTTTTTGCACCATCCACACCAATCTGTATAGGCATCAATCAATAATATCTTTCCTTCTTTTTGAGCCAATGGATAAGCATCATTCCATTTATACCATTTTAGTTCCTCCTCGGCAGGCTTATTAAATGAACTAAAAATAAGTAGAAATAGGCTGTACAATACTATTTTTTTCATGGTATTCTTTTTAAAAATTAGAAGCAATAATTAAACCAAAATTTAATCATTTAAAAAATTTCTTTGTCATATTTTCCAAGGCATTGCTGTCAATTCTTTCAAAAGGATGCGCCGTATTTGGTAAAACCCAAAGCTGAGCGTTTTTTAATTTTTGATAAACAGCCAAGGTTTCTGCTACACTGCTTGTTTGATCACGGTCGCCAATACCCAACAATATTGGATGCTGTATAGCCACTAATTGTTCTTCACTGAGCACCATCGTTTCGCTTAATTGTTTCATCATATCGCTGGTGCTTTTTAGCAGGGTTTTCCAAAGATGCATTCCATGAATAACCATTAAATTATTGGCAAATGCGGGCACTTTTTCAAACATTTTATCGGGGTCTAACATCCCCGTTTCTTTGGCAGTGGTAATGGGGTCCCAATTAAACTTTACATTTAAGGTCATTATTTTTTGAACCCGCTCGGGGTGCAAATGGGCAAAGTACAAAGCTGCATAACCGCCCATGCTGAACCCAAATAAATTAATCTTGTCTATGTTATTTGCTTGTAAAAAATCTAAAATATTTTTGGCAAATACCTCAAATGTTAATCCACTTGCTGGAATTAACTCGCCTCCATGTCCGGCTAAATTAATAGCATACACATCATAATCACTTTTTAAACCCTCTATTAAAGCGTTAAACTGCAATTTTGAACCCAAGGCTCCATGTAAACATAAAACTTTTTCCATAGAGGCAAGATACTAATTTATTGATTACATCCATCTAAAATAGTTATTTTTGCCACTCAATTTAACAACATGCTAGTATTTAATCGCAAACAATATACCAACCAAACCCTCCTATCTCTATACGAAGCGCTCATTAAGCCAAGGATGATTGAAGAGAAAATGCTCATCTTATTACGCCAGGGAAAAGTAAGCAAATGGTTTAGCGGTATTGGTCAGGAGGCCATTAGTATAGGCGTTGTATCGGCATTGGAGCAAGACGAATATATATTACCCTTGCATAGAAACTTAGGTATTTTTACAGGCAGAGGCATTCCATTTGCCAAATTATTTGCCCAATGGCAAGGCAAGTTTAGCGGATTCTCAAAAGGCCGCGAACGCTCTTTTCACTTTGGCACCAACGAATACCACATTGTGGGCATGATATCGCACTTGGGTGCCATGTTGGGTGTGGCCGATGGCATTGCCTTGGCAAATTTGCTTAAAGAAGAAAAGAAAGTAACGGTGGTATTTAGCGGAGATGGCGGCGCCAGCGAAGGCGATTTTCACGAAGCGCTTAATACTGCTGCCGTATGGAACCTCCCCGTTATCTTTTTAATAGAAAATAATGGCTACGGCTTAAGCACCCCCTCTGAACAACAATTTAAATTTAAAAGCTTTACAGATAAAGGCGTGGGTTACGGCATGGAAGCCTACCAAGTTGATGGAAATAACATCATAGAAGTGTATGATACGGTAAAGAATTTAAGCACCTCGATGCGCAATAACCCAAGGCCCGTTATTTTAGAATGTATGACCTTTAGAATGCGCGGACATGAAGAGGCATCGGGCACCAAATACGTTCCGCAAGAATTGTTTGAAATGTGGGGCAAAAAAGACCCTGTAAACAACTACGAAATGTACCTCATGCAAGAGGGCGTGTTAACAGATTCGGTTCGAACCGAAATAAAAGAAAAGATAAAAGCAGAAATTGATGCGGGAATAATAGAGGTAGAAAACGAAGCCGATATTGTACCAGATACCCAATACGAATTAAGCGATGTTTACAAGGCCGCAAATGTACCTGATGCCGTGCCTAGCTACCAAGAATTACAACATGTGGTAATTAAACCTGCCACCGAAAACAAAACCCGTAAACGCTACGTAGATGCCATTAGCGATGGCTTACGCCAAGCTATGATTAAACATCCAAACTTGGTTTTAATGGGGCAAGATATTGCAGATTATGGCGGCGTTTTTAAGATTACACAAGGCTTTGTGGAAGAATTTGGAAAAGGCAGGGTAAGAAATACGCCTCTTTGCGAAAGTGCCATTATTGGCGCAGGGTACGGATTGGCCATTAAAGGCATGAAAGCCATGGTAGAAATGCAGTTTGCCGACTTTGTGAGTGTTGGCTTTAACCAAATTGTAAATAATTTGGCCAAGAGCTATTACCGTTGGGGACAAGCAGCAGATGTAGTTGTGCGCATGCCAACAGGCGCGGGCGTAGGTGCCGGACCCTTTCACTCGCAGAGCAATGAAGCTTGGTTTTTTCATGTGCCGGGTTTAAAAATTGTATATCCTTCTACCCCATCCGATGCCAAAGGTTTGCTTATTGCGGCCATCAACGACCCTAATCCGGTTATGTATTTTGAGCACAAAGTATTATATAGAAGCACCGAGTTAGAAGAAGAAGTATATGATGATTATTACATGTTAGACCTTACCAAAGCTAGGTTGGTTCAGGCCGGAGATGAAATAAGTATTATAACCTATGGCGCGGGTGTACATTGGGCCAGCGCTTATGTAAAAGAGCATAATATTGATGCAGAAATTATAGATTTACGTTGCCTTTTACCATGGGATAAAGAGGCCGTTGAAGCTAGCGTTAGGAAAACCGGAAAGGCTATTATTTTGCACGAAGACACTTTAACAGGTGGCATTGGAGCGGAGATTGCGGCGCACATTTCTGAACATTGCTTTAAACATTTAGACGCACCCGTTAAAAGGGTAGGAAGTTTAGATACTCCCGTACCTTTTAACATGGATTTAGAACAAAACTTTTTGCCTAAAGAACGATTTAAAATTGCCTTGCAAGAATTGCTTGGATATTAATCTTCATCGGCTACATTATTAAGTTTCATCCAAAGGGTATAGGCACCGGCGTTTACAAAATTTTGTCCGCTTGGTGTTGCCTCTTCATTTAACATTATTACCTCGGTTCTGTTATTGCTTACCAAGCCCGTTTTAACCTCCCATTTTTCGAAGGTATTTTTACCACGAGCTACAAATACATACTGTTTGCTTCCGGTAGAAATAATGGCATCGCTGGGCAAGGTAAAAGCCTTTCTGGGCTTTCCCAACAGCGATGCATTCATGTAAGTACCAGGCACCAGCAGTTTGTCGTATTCTTCAAAATGGCAATGCACATTTACGCTTCTGTCTGAACCAATATCTTTGCCAATTAATATAACCTCACAGGCATATTTACGTTGCGGATGAGAGTTGGTGTAAGCAGAAACCTGCATGCCCATATACACCTGTTCCATGTCTTTTTCGAAGATGTTTAAACTTAAATGAATGTCTTCTGGATTTACCAATTCAAACAAAATATCTGTAGGGTTTACATACTTGCCTATATTTACATGCACCTTGCTTACAAATCCATTAATAGGTGCATAAATTGGAATGGTTCGCGAAATGGTTTGGGTACTCACTTTGTTTGGGTTCAGCCCAATTAATTGCAATTTTTCTGATAAGGCCTTGTAAGCAATTTGTCCGTTTTCATAGGCTTCTTTGGCTTGCTGATACACCTTATCGCTGCTGGCTTTTGATAGGTTAAGTTGCGCTTGTCTTTCATACTCTTGTTTAAGCATTTGCAAACGAGCTTGCGCCATTAAAAAATCTTGCTGCAAATCTATGTAGGCCGCGTCTTCCATAAGCGCAATAACCTCGCCTTTGTTTACATGCATGCCCGGCAATAATTTGGTGTTTTTTAAATAACCCCCCAAAGGCATACTGATAGAAACCAAATTTTGCGGCGGCACATCAATGATGCCATTTACTTTAAAAACTTCTTGCACATTTTCTTCTTTGGCCTGAACCAAACTCAATTCCATATTTTTTAGCTGTTCTTCGCTTAAGCTAACTATTTCTAAGGTGCTTTCCTTGCCAACCTCGGCAGCTGATTCTTGTTCTTTGGGTTGATTTTGTTTACAAGAAAAAATAGAAAAAACGAGGGCGATATAAATGATTATACGATTCATGATTATTTAATGGCTGTTTGAAAATTTTGATACTGAATAACAAATTGATTGTATTGTTGCACCGCGTCTAAATAGGCGGTATTGGTTTGTATGGCTTGATTGTGCAACATCATCCATTCCATAAAATTGATGCCTCCTTGCTGGTATTGCTGCCACGCGGCCTCTTGGGCTTTGGCAGCCTCCAATAGCACATCTTTTTCGTAATACTGGCAAATGGTATCGAGTGAAGCAATTTGCTTGCGTAAATTATCACGCTGCTGCATCCATTGTTTGCGGGCATATACAAAGTTTATTTCGCTGGCTTTTAGTTCAAATTGCAAGGCCTTGGTGCGGGCTAGGTTTGAACCAAAAAATAAAGGCATTCCCACTCCCAATTGCACCGATTGAAAGCGTGTGCTTCTGGGATAAAATCTGTCATCGTTGCCAACGCCTGTAATCGACATATTTTGATACCCTATTTGGAGCTCGGGTAAAAACCGCATGCGTTCTGTTTTTAGCTTGGCCGCACTTAACCTTTGTTGGGTTTCAAACTTTTGCAAAATGGGACTATTTTCTATTGCCAATTCTTCGCCCAAGGTTATGCGCAGTGTGCCAGTATCTGGCACATATAAATCGGCTGTTCCCAATAAAATTTGAAATTGAGCAAGGCTTAGTTGTTTCACTAATTTTACCTGTTGCAATTGCTTTAAGGTTTCGGCCATTTGCTGGGCAGTAGCAGATTTTTCTATGATATTGCTTTCGCCTGCGGCCAAGCGCAATTGTGCCAACTTGAGCAATTCGGCCAACTGTTTTTCAATTTTACCAAAAACCTTTTCCTTTTCTAGGGCATATAAATATTGATAATATACCTCGCTCAGAGTAGCTTTTACAGAGAAACTAGCCAGTTTATAATCTTGTTTGGCCATCTCATAATCTGCCTGCAAAACTTTCTTTTGTGCAGCATAAAACCCCGGAAAAGCCATCCTTTGCGTAAATTCCCAAGAATCATCTTTGTAAAAAGACTGTGTTTGTCCGTTTACATACAAAGCCTCTGCATTTGGTAAATTCCAAGCTGTGCCTTGCATTTTTTGAGCAGCCAAAGTTCTGTATGATTCTGCTGTTAAACCCGGATTATTTTTAAGCGCAGAATCAATAGCGGCAGGCAAAGTAATGCTTTGTTGTGCATAAGTATTGGTTACCAATGCAAATAACAAAAACAACCAAGCACTGCCTTGAACTCCTTTGTTGAGGTTGGTTTTTTTCTCAAACAATACATACAAAATAGGCAATACAAAAAGGGTTAATAAGGTAGCTAACAATAAACCCCCAATAACCACGGTAGCCAACGGTCTTTGCACCTCGGCACCAGCGCCATTACTTAAAGCCATAGGTAAAAATCCCAAAGAGGCCACAGCGGCGGTCATTAATACAGGTCGCAAGCGCATTTTTGCTCCCGCAATTACCGCTTCTATTAAACTGTTTGAACCAATCTCCTTTTGCCTATTAAACTCGGCAATAAGTACAATGCCGTTGAGCACGGCCACACCAAATAAAGCTATAAACCCAATTCCTGCCGAAATACTAAAAGGCATACCCCGCAAGGCCAGCGCAAAAACACCTCCCATTGCAGATAAAGGAATAGCAGAATAAATAAGCAAACCTTGTTTTACCGAATGAAAGGCAAAGTACAATAATACAAATATGAGTAATAATGATACCGGAACGGCAATGGCTAAGCGCGATTTGGCTGCTTCTAAATTCTCAAATGAACCACCGTAAGTTACATAATACCCCGCAGGTAATTTCACTTCATTTTTCATTTTTTCTTTTAAATCCGAAACAATGCTTTGCACATCTCTGCCACGCACATTAAAACCCATTACAATGCGCCTTTTAGCATCTTCTCTTTGTATTTGGTTTGGACCATCCATAATATCTACGGAAGCCAATTGGTGTAAAGGGATAACAGCATTATTCTTGGTAGGCACAAGTAAATTGCGCACATCATCTAAATGAGAGCGCTGACTTTTTTGCATCCGCACTACCAAATCAAAGCGGCGCTCACCCTCATAAACCATACCTGTTTTTTTACCTGCAAAAGCAGTATGTACCACCTCATTTACCTCTTCAACCGAGAGTTGGTATTGGGCCAATCTATCTCTATTAAAATTAACTACAATTTGCGGCATGCCACCAATGGGTTCAACAAAAACATCTTTAGCCCCTTCAATTTGTTGGGCCAAATCGCCCATGCGCTTACCATAATGCGCTAAACTATCTAGGTTTTCGCCAAATATTTTACACACCACATCTTGTCTAGCGCCGGTCATCAATTCGTTAAAGCGCATTTGCACGGGATACTGAAAGCCATACGTAACACCCGGAATTACTTCTAAAGCTTCGCTCATTTTCTCTGCCAACTCGGGAAAAGTTTTGGCGCTTGTCCACTCACTTTTATCTTTCAAAATAATCATTAAATCTTGCGCTTCCATGGGCATTGGGTCGGTAGGAATTTCGCCACTCCCTATTTTAGAAACCACCTTTTCTACCTCTGGAAATTCTGCCAATAACACCTTAGCCGATTGTTTGGCAGCGGCAATACTTACATTTAAATTACTACCAGTTAGCACCCGCGTTTCAACAGCAAAATCGCCCTCCTCCAAGGAAGGAATAAACTCACCGCCCAAGGTGCTCAACACCCAAACAGATAAAACAAACAAAGAGATTACACCCGTTAAAACCCGCTTAGGATATAGCATTACCTTACCCAAAATATGGCCATAAGAAAGACTTAATTTATCCATCCATTTATCAGAAAAATTAGGTTCAGCCGAAAGATTTTTGAGTAATAAGGCGCTCATCATAGGCACATAAGTTAAAGAAAGCATAAAAGCGCCAATGAGCGCAAATGCAACCGTTTGAGCCATGGGTTTAAACATTTTACCTTCTATGCCAGATAAACTTAAAATGGGCAGGTAAACAATTAAAATAATTAACTGTCCAAACACCGCGCTATTCATCATTTTTCCGGCCGATTTTTTCACCTCCAAATCCATATTAAATTTTGGTTCAGCCAAACCCAATTGGAGGCGTTTGCTGTGGGTTAGATTATGCATAACGGCCTCTACAATAATTACAGCGCCATCTACAATTAAGCCAAAATCTAGGGCACCTAAACTCATTAAATTTCCGCTTACACCAAAAAGATTCATCATAGAAACCGCAAACAACATAGAGAGCGGAATAACCGAAGCCACCAGTAAGCCCGCGCGAATATTGCCTAAGAACAATACCAAGATGAAAATTACGATGAGTGCTCCTTCTAATAAATTGGTTTGCACTGTGCTAATGGCATTATTTACCATTTTGGTTCTATCCAAAAAAGCATCAATCATAACCCCTTCGGGCAAGGTAGATTCTATTTGCGCAATGCGCTCTTTTACGGCCTTAATTACCTCATTGCTATTGGCACCTTTTAGCATCATAACCACGGCACCAGCCACTTCATCTTTATCATTATACACCATGGCACCGTAGCGTGTGGCGTGCGATTCTTCTACCGTGCCAATGTCTCTAATAAACAAAGGCGCGCCATTGGGTAAACTTTTTACCACAATTTGCGCGATGCTTGCGATATCTTCAATAAGCCCTTCGCTTCGAATAAATAAAACCTGCGGACCTTTTTCAATATAAGCGCCACCCTCATTTTGGTTGTTTTTTTGGAGGGCTAAAAAAACATCGGCCATGGTAACGCCATGCGCTTGCAGGCGTTGCGGGTCTACAGCTACCTGATACTGCTTTAGCAAACCACCAAAACTACTTACATCTGCTACACCTTGCACGCCCAATAATTGCCTGCGTACTATCCAATCTTGAATGGTGCGCAAAGACTGCGCATCGTATTTACTTTCGAAACCAGGTTTTGGCCGCAGCACATATTGGTAAATTTCGCCAAGGCCAGTGGTAACCGGACCTAATTCTGGCACGCCTACACCAGCTGGAATTTGCTCGCTAATGGCTTGCAAACGCTCGCTTACTTGCTGCCTAGCCCAATACACATCGGTTTCATCATTAAAAACAATGGTTACCAAGGATAAGCCAAAGCGTGAGAAACTTCTAATCTCAATTTTGCCCGGAATATTACTTAAAGCCTGCTCTACCGGAAAAGTAATTAAACGCTCTATATGTGGCGCAACCAATGAAGGCGAAACCGTTATTACCTGGACTTGGTTATTGGTAATATCTGGCACCGCATCTATGGGCAGTTTAGTGAGTTGATAGGCGCCAAATACCA
>JAUYMZ010000147.1 GCA_030699355.1 Bacteroidota bacterium
ATCCCCCAAATTAAAAAACTAAAACTAACCACTAACGCACCACCTGATATCATTATTGAAAAACCATATCTCTTGTCTCCCCAAATCTTATTGGTTACTTCCAAAAGGCTTGTTCCTTGTTCTTCAAGTTTTTTCTTTACAGCAGGTATTTTCCCAATAAGTACAAAAGGATTAAGTTTGTTTGAAAGCAGATGCCTTTTGGAATCTGCTTTATACAAACAATAGTGTATGATGTTTAAAAACAACTCCATATAATTCACGATTTAGCGTCCATGATAATAATTAACTGCATTTCCGCCAAGTTGTCCGCCATAGTAACCGCCTGCCATACCAAACCCAAAGCCACCTATAACACCACCTATTACTGCTCCTGGAATTGCTCCAACTCCACCGAACAAAGCACCGATACCCGATCCAATTAAAGCACCGGCTTCTGCACCAGCAATCCCGCCTGCAATACTTCCTGCACTGCTTGCTGCTGCCATTTGGGCATTATATCCAAATTGGCCTCCATCTGCTACATACCCTTCGTAAGTCATATATCCACCGAGAAGAGCCGAACCTACTACGGTAGCCTTACCAGCTAATTTATAATTACTCGCAGCTTTAAACGCTCCCGAGCGACCACCTGTATATTGGTTTCCTCCCCATGAATTGCTATAGTATTTCCCATTTTTACCTAACCAGTAACCTTGTGAAGATGTCAATCCTTGTAACCCACCATAAATTCCGCCACCAATGTCTAATGCTAAACTTGAGTTATCCCAGCTCCCTTTAGCATTCAACCCCTTTGCCCAATTTCGTTCATTTTCTATATAATGCCCCCTGTTATAAGCATCACCAACTCTTCGTAATTTCCCATTTACTCCAGACACCTCTGTACCTGAATTATTATTTGGTAAATAAGCTTCGTTTCCGCTTGTAGTTTCAAGTGAACCCAACATGAAATGATTTTTGCTGATGACTGTAGTTTCAAAAATTTCCCACATTTGTCCATTCCACATAAAACCAGTCCTAACCTCTCCAACAAATTTTGGATTACTCCCATCCCACAACCCCGACGGATCCGTAAACGAAACCGGGTTATTGCTCATGGCCAAATAC
>JAUYMZ010000154.1 GCA_030699355.1 Bacteroidota bacterium
TGTGTGGAATAGTAGCTTACATCGGCCACAGAGATGCGTGTCCGATTATTTTAAAAGGTTTAAAAAGACTAGAATACCGCGGGTATGATAGCGCTGGCGTTGCTTTATTAGACGGTAATAATAACATGAAGGTTTATAAAAAAACCGGAAAAGTTACCGATCTTGAAAAAGAAATTGGTGATAGAGACACCTCAGCTTTCACAGGAATGGGACACACCCGTTGGGCAACTCACGGTGAACCAAATGATGCAAACGCCCATCCGCATTTATCGGGTGATGGAGAGTTTGCTATGATTCACAATGGAATTATAGAGAACTACTCTTCATTAAAAGAAATGCTCAAAGGTAGAGGCCATACTTTTAAAAGTGAGACTGATACCGAAGTATTAATTCATTTAATTGAAGAAGTATACAAAAACAATCCTGTAAAATTTGAAGAAGCAGTGCGTATGGCCCTTACTCAGGTTGTAGGTGCATATGCCATTGTTATCCTTTCTAAAAAAGATCCCAACTATTTAATTGGCGCCAAAAAAGGTAGTCCGATGGTTATTGGAATTGGCGAAAATGAACACTTTATTGCCAGTGATGCAACACCAATAGTTGAATATACAAGGAATGTGGTGTACATTCAAGATGGAGAAATTGCCATTATTGAAGGTTCTAATCTTACCATTAAAACCATAGATAATACACTTAAAACCCCTTACATTCAAGAAATTGAGTTCAACTTAGAGAATATTGAAAAAGGTGGTTATGAGCATTTCATGTTGAAGGAAATTTTTGAACAACCTAGAAGTATATTAGACTCGTTTAGGGGAAGAATTCACTTGCCAGACGCTAGAATTACCATGGCAGGTATCGACATGTTTGAGGATAAAATTAAAAACCTTGATAGAATTGTAATTATTGGGTGCGGTACTTCTTGGCATGCAGGCTTAGTTGGAGAATATCTTTTTGAAGACATTGCGCGCATTCCTTGTGAAGTTGAATATGCCTCAGAATTTAGGTATAGAAATCCTGTAGTTAGAGAAAGTGATTTTGTGATTGCCATTTCGCAATCAGGAGAAACCGCAGATACCCTAGCAGCCTTAGAATTGGCTAAGAAAAAAGGAGCAACCATTTTTGGAATTTGTAATGTAGTTGGAGCAAGTATCCCTAGATTTACAGATGCTGGTGCTTATACGCATGCCGGACCAGAAATTGGGGTGGCATCTACCAAGGCATTTACTGCACAAGTTACTGCACTTATATTAATGGCCTTATCCATTGCGCAGAAAAAAGGAACCATAACAAGCACCCGTTTACATGAATTTTTAAATGAGATTGAATCTATTCCTGCAAAAATTGAGCAAGTACTCAAAACAGATGCTCAGATTCAAGAAATTGCCGCAGAACTAAAAGATTCGAGAAATGCCCTATACCTTGGTAGAGGATATGGATTCCCAGTTGCATTAGAAGGCGCTTTAAAACTAAAAGAAATCTCTTATATACACGCTGAAGGATATCCTGCTGCAGAAATGAAACATGGTCCTATCGCACTTATTGATGAAGAAATGCCTGTTATCGTAATAGCTACACAACATAGTAATTATGAAAAAGTAGTAAGCAATATTCAAGAAGTAAAAGCAAGAAAAGGTCGTGTAATTGCCATTGCTACAGAGGGAGATACCCACCTAAAAAGTATGGCAGATCACGTTATTTACATTCCTAACTGTGAAGAAGCCCTACTGCCATTAATAGCTACCATTCCGTTACAGTTATTATCTTACCATATAGCTGTTTTAAGAGGCTGTAACGTAGATCAACCAAGGAATTTAGCTAAGTCTGTTACGGTAGAATAAAGCTACGTATATACCTATAAAAAAAGGCTGCCTACTTTTAAAGTAAGCAGCCTTTTTTGTTGTAAAGGTTAATTATCTGAGCTGAAACTTAGATGGCAAATACCAAACAATAGGTTTAATTCTCTCCTAATATAAAATAGATTGCGTTTTCCATTGGTGTATTCAACTCATGGTTAAAAGCCTCTCCTATACATGCATAAAATCTACACTATAAATACAACGCAATGGAATATTTAAGCCGTTGCTGCTCGTCATAGTGTCAGCTTGAATAGAAACAACATTGGTTTCTAATCGGTAAAGATTATCGCCTGCTTTTAGAATAATAGATGTTTTAATTTTTTCACTTCTCCCTAATGCAATGGCTTTATCAAGATTCGTTCTTCTTACACGAATATCCTCTGGCCTGCTGAGCACATCCATTTCTTCGAACTGAATTTTGGCAATTTCGTCTTTAGAAATAGCCGGTAAACTTCTAAAATTTGCTAATGTATAGGTATTCATTTTCATGCGGTAAAATTAATAGAATGAATTGAAAAAAAAAGGGATTGCATTTTCTTTGCAATCCCTTTTTAGCTTAATCGTGTTTATTTTTCATAAAAATACTCACTATTTCTATAGCCTTTAAAGTCTTTATACCAGTCGCTGTATATTTCTCCTCCACTTTGGGCCCATTGTGCAAAATGTAAATACGCTTGTGTAATGTCTGGTTTTTCTTTCATATCTAATAAAGAAAGCTCCACGCAATAAGCAAAAGATTCTGGAACAATAATTCCCCAAGGCAAATTATTACTAGTTAAGTAATACTTTCCTTTTTCTACGCGCGTATCATCATTTGCATAGCCAAAAAGTTTTGGATCAGCCAATTCTGTTGGTGCATTTCCAGGAACATGAATTTCATACCCTCTACCCTTGCTTGGTTCATTCATCCAAATAAAAGGATCGAAAGGGGTTACACCGCCAAATTCTTTTATTTGTGGTCCTTTATTAATAACAAATGAAACCTGATAGGTTTTAGCAGGAACAACAGTTTGGCTAGGCACTGTGTTCCAACCTCCCAATTCTTTTTTGCTGTTATCAAACAATTGAAAAACTAAGTTTTTATGGCCTTTTTCTATTTCGGCTCCCTCCAATTTTTCAATTAACTCTGGGTCAAAAGGCATACCCATGCAAAATGCTATTTGCTGAGCGCCACCAGATGCCCTTAACTTATAATCACCTTCATATTTTACGATAACATTATCGGCATTGGTAATTAGATTATGCCTAAAATCAATAACTAAATCATTTAAATCATAATCTCCTTTACTAGGCCAAAGGTCTTCAAAAGCTGCTGTGGCCATATCTTTGGCATTAGGATAAAAATTATTAAACGCCAATTCTGGATCGTTTGGATAATCATCAATATCGTCTGCTACCCCATCTAAATCTGCATCTTGTATGGCTACAGTTCCATTTCCTTCTGGGTTACAGGGGCTAGTAGGCACATACATATCGCACAATAAAGAAACAGAAGACGCGATAGTACCCGTATTTGTCTCAATTCCGTTAACATCACAAAATTGTAAGTTTCCAGATAAGTTGCCGCCACTATTTAAAACTGTAGTACCCGATACTTTAATTAGAGCACCTCCAGTACCAATGGCTGGACCATTAAAGGTAATATTACTTGTACTAAACATAGAGCCACTAGATAAATTTAATGTACCACCGCTGTTCACTGTAGTATTTTGATTAACCCTAATATAACTATTATTGGTAATCGGATTATTTATAGCAGCATTTCTGCCAATGGTAAAGCGGCAATTATTGGTAAGCACGCCGCCACCATTTTGATTAAAATCTGTTCCAACACTCAAAGTACCATTATTCGTAAATGTTTTATTATTAGAAAAAGTTCCGGTTACATTTACAATTCCATCATTTAAAATTTCCGAATTTCCATTTACATTTAAGTTACCTGTTACCGAAATAGCTCCGTAATTTTTTACAAGTCCATTTGGGCTGAACCCATTAGATAAGGTTAAGGAATTACTCCAATTAGTAAGTGAGGTTGTAGCTGTATTTAAATTTAAGTTATTAAAAGTAACCACTGCACCCGCTGCAATGAGTAATTGTGAACTATTATTTAGGTTGCAATTAGAAACATTTGCGTTGCCACAAATTCTTACTGTTCCATTATTGATATCAATACTACCAGAAAAATTTCCAACTATACAAATTACATCATTTACATTATTTACGTTAACGTTGGCATTTCCTGTAACAGTTGAAGTACAACCCGTATTACAATCGATAGAAGAAGGAGCAGATTTACCTAAAGAACTTCCATTTTTACCTAATCCATCCACTAAAATGCTTGGAAGTTTAGCGTTTACAATTTGCATGCTCGACGACCTATCTGGGTTTACCTTTACAACATACAAAACATCTAAAGCGCTTTTCACTGAAAGTTTGCTTTCGAAAGGCTTAGAAAAACGAGCGCTTCCAGAAGCTACTAATTGACCAGTACTGTAAGGGTTTCCATCATAGATTTCGATGCGTTGTATCTGGTTTCCAAAGTTATTGTTATCTACCATTACCTTCATATCTACTACCCTAGAGGCCTCATATTTAAAGCCATCTGGAACCAACATTTCATTGATACTTTTAACATTTTGGGTTAAATCTACCTTGGGCTCTTCTTTGCTAGGTGTGATAGTTTTTTTACACGACAGAAAGGGTAAAGCAAGCAATAAAACAATTAATTTAATGAATTTCATAAGTTTAGATTTTATTAATAAGTTACAATTTTAAAGATT
>JAUYMZ010000158.1 GCA_030699355.1 Bacteroidota bacterium
TTTACCCTGCAACGAGTTAAAAAATCGGCAGTAAAGCAACCTAAAGAAAATGAATAGAAAATAAAAGTATACCTGAGAAAAACATTTAAAAATTCAGATAGCAATCATTAAGTTGACGCGTATGCCATTGGGGGTGAGTTAGTAATAGATACACATGAGCCAATGCATATCGATGTTTCTTTGTTAACGTTTGCTGGGTTAGAATATCAACTTGACAAAAGAGTATTTATATATGGCGGCATACAACATCAAAGAGGTTTTATAGAGGATTATTATTTCGAAAACAATGAATTTGCTTCTGGCTTTTTTAAACATCAATCTTTAGCGTTTCTAATTGGATTGAAAATTGGTTTAAGAAAAACTGAATAAATAGGGTATAACTTCCTTTTGAGGATTTTTTTGTTTACTCGTTTATTCGTTTGCTTTTTAAAACACAAAGACCAATGTCAGAGCCTGAAATAAGTTGACCGTTTTGAAGACAAAACTTTAAAACAAAAAATATGGCAACAAGACAACAATTTACCTTAAGTCAAGAAGAACGTCGCAGGCGAGTATTCAGTGAGGAATTCAAAAAGAAAAAAGTTAAAGAAATAGAAAGAAAAGAGACAACAGTTTCAGAAATTAGCAGAATATATGAAGTACGACCTTGGGCAGTTCGCCTATGGATTAAAAAGTATGGATTAAACAGCATGAAGAAAGAAAGACTAGTTGTTGAATCAGAGAGCGATACGATTAAAATTAAAGAGTTGCAGTCTCGAATCGCAGATTTAGAAAGATTGGTTGGTCAAAAAGAGGTTCAACTAATTTTTAATGAAAAGCTTATAGAAATAGCAGAGGCTACCTACGGAATTGAAATAAAAAAAAAGTTTGGCATAGAACCGTCATCTGGTTCTGGCAAAATAGAGAAGAGTTAAAAGTAAGTTTGAATTTTTTCTTTAAATCGATTGGCTATTCAAAGCAATCCCTTCATCAATACTTAAATCGAGGTTTGGCGGAAATGGAAGAGTTTGAGTATTTAAAGATAATAATACAACAAATCCGAGATCGCCATCCTACTATGGGTATGAGATATCTTTTTGAGTTAATTAAACCTGAATTTATGGGAAGGGATAAGTTTATGGCTTATTGCACAGAAAATGGACTACACAATAGGAAAAGATTTAAACCATTAACAACAACTGACAGTAAAGGTGTAATTCGTTTTCAAAACTTACTTACAGGCTTATTTATAAATCGAATAAACCAGGTATGGTCAAGTGATATTACATACTATCAAATTGGAGATAACGTATTTTATATCACATTTATAATTGATAATTTTTCAAGGTTAATAGTTGGTTGGTATGTATCAAAGAGCTTAAGAACAGAGGAAACTACAATTCCAGCGCTTAGAATGGGAGTACGTAAGCGTAAAGGAATAAGCTTAGTGGGGCTAATATTGCATTCAGATGGAGGAGGGCAATATTACGCCAAATTATTTATAGAATACACCAAGCAATTAGGTATACTAAACAGTATGTGTGAATACGCTTATGAAAATGGTAAAGCAGAAAGAATAAATGGTATAATAAAAAACAATTATTTAAAGCACTGGCCATGCTCAAATGTTAATGATTTAATAAAAAATGTTGACCGAGCTTGTACAAATTACAATGAAGAAAAACCTCATAAAGAATTAAAAATGATTAGCCCTGTTAAATTTGAAAAAAAACTAATAACATTGCAATAGCAAACAAGACCGGGAGTGAGAGAGTCATTTACGGCAAATACAGTCAACTTGGGGCATCGAGCCCCATTTTGACTGAGCAAACAAAACCAAAAGCTCTAGATGTATTTTGACAATAACCTGAGCTTATTGGATAATAAGCGGTAAACGGATTTTAGGATTTAACACAACGACTAAAGACCAAAGACCAACGACTAAAATCCAATCATTTTTGTACTTTTGAAGAAATTTTGGTAAACCACAAACATAAAACCTTCCGCGCCATTGGCCTTATGAGCGGCACTTCTTTGGATGGAGTGGATGTGTTGTGCGCCGATTTTTCCTATGAAAATGATACCTGGCAGTATCATATTTTAGCCACTAAAACCTATCCTTACTCAGAAATGTGGCTGGCTCGTTTGCAGCATTTGCCAAATGAAAGTGCCGTAAATTTTGCCAAAACACACGCCTTTTATGGCCGGTATTTGGGGCAATTGGTTCAGACCTTTTTAAAAGAAACCGGCTTGCAAGCAGATTTTGTGGCCTCGCACGGACATACAATTTTTCACCAACCGAGCAACGGCTTTACCTCACAAATTGGTGATGGAGCGGCTCTTTCTGCCGTTTGTGGTTTGCCCGTTGTGTGCGATTTTAGGAGCATGGATGTGGCATTGGGCGGACAAGGTGCGCCCTTGGTGCCTGTGGGTGATGCGCTTTTATTTGCTCAGTACGATGCTTGCTTAAATTTAGGTGGGTTCTCTAATATTTCTTTTAAAAACAATCCATTGCGTTTAGCTTTTGATGTTTCGCCTTGCAATTTAATTTTAAATAAAATAGCCCAAGACCTTGGTTTTGCCTACGATAATAAAGGGATGTTGGCCCAAAGTGCTCAAGCCAATCAAGCGCTTTTGACTCAATTAAATGCTTTGCCCTTTTATGCGCAATCGGGTGCAAAATCCTTAGGCATAGAATGGCTGAACCAACACTTTTGGCCCATTGTTGAAGCGGGTGAAACCCTCGCCGAAATGGAGTTATTGGCCACTTTTACGCAACATATAGCCGTGCAAATAGCAAAGGTGTTAAATGAAAAAGCGATTAAAGATGTTTTGGTAACGGGCGGAGGCGCTTTAAACGAATATTTGGTTCAGCAAATACAAGAAAAAACAGCTGCTCGTTTGATAGTGCCCGAAATAGAATTGGTACAATTTAAAGAGGCGCTTATCTTTGCCTTTTTGGGAGTGCTGCGTATAAACAATCAACACAATGTTTTACAGGCAGTAACAGGCTCAAAACACAATCATATTGGGGGGGCGATATATGGAAATTTTAATTTACTCGAACAATAAATACACAAGATAATTATGCAATTATTAAAGCTAATTAAGAAATACGAAGAGAAACAACCAGAAATTGTTTTTGAATGGAAAGACAGCGAAACCGAAGCAGAAGGTTGGGTTGTTATTAACTCATTACGCGGCGGCGCTGCGGGTGGCGGAACGCGCATGCGCAAAGGTTTAAACAAACATGAAGTTACTTCACTGGCTAAAACCATGGAAATAAAATTTACCGTGGCTGGTCCTGCTATTGGTGGTGCTAAATCTGGGATAAATTTTGACCCAGCCGACCCTCGCAAAAAGGGCGTATTAGAACGTTGGTACAAAGCAGTGCATCCTTTGTTGAAGAACTATTATGGAACTGGTGGCGATTTAAACGTGGATGAAATTCATGAGGTAATTCCCATTACAGAAAAAAATGGTTTGTTGCACCCGCAAGAAGGAGTAGTAAATGGTCATTTTAAAGCAGAAGGCGATTCGAGGCACTTGCGTATCGATAATTTACGAATTGGTGTGTCTAAGGTGCTAACAGATGAGCGTTTTTCGCCCGAAGTTTCTAAAAACTTTTTGGTGGCCGATATGATTACTGGTTTTGGCGTAGCAGAGGCAGTTCGTCATTATTATTCTATTTGGGGTGGCAATGTTAATTTTAAACGTGCCATTATTCAGGGTTGGGGAAATGTAGGTGCCGCGGCTGCTTATTATTTGAGTTTATATGGTGTGGTAATTGTGGGTATCATTGATAGAAATGGTGGTTTGTTAAAGCCAACTGGGTTCAGCAAAGAAGAGATAAAGGACTTGTTTTTAGCTAAGCAGGGCAATACCTTGGTTCACCCAGATATGATGAGCTACGAAGAAATTAACGAGAAAATTTGGGAAGTAGGCGCCGAGATATTTGTGCCAGCTGCAGCTTCTAGATTGGTAACGCAGGCGCAAATAGAAAAAATGATAGACAACGACTTAGAAGTAATAAGCTGCGGTGCCAACGTGCCTTTTGCCGATCAAGAAATATTCTTGGGTCCGATTGCCAATTATACCGACGACCATGTGGCTATTATTCCAGATTATATTGCTAATTGCGGCATGGCGCGCGTGTTTGCTTATTGTATGAGCAACGATACCGTAGACTTAAGCGACGAAGCCATATTTAAAGATACCTCTAAAACAATTTGGCAAGGATTAATGCGCTTACATCAGTTTAATCCAAAGCATAAAGGTTTACTCAAAAAAGGCCTTGAAATGGCCTTAGTAAACTTGGTATAAATACTTATTTATTTAATTGTTGGCCCTTTTCTTTCCAGTATTTAATAATGGGAGGGAAAGGGCCATATTTATGTTGCTGCTCGCTAAAAGTATCGGCATAAGGGCCAATGCCGTAATCCATAGGTTTGGTAAGCGGATTAGGGTAATCAAATGTTTTTGGATTTCTACGCACATGAATGGCATCATCATTAATAAAAGCAGCCAAATCTAAACAAGCTTCGTCGCTTAAAACAGGCTTTTGGAAAGAAGCTATTTTATGTGGCATATTGGCTTTAATCCACGAGGCCAATTTGCTTATGCGATGCATGCTAGAGCCAGGCTGATAAGATGTTAATCCCCAAAGTGGCGGATAGATATAGGCAGAACTATCTATATTAAATAATCCTTCTCCATTTTGGCCGTGGCAACTTTGGCAATGTTGGTCATATAGGTCTGAACCCAACTTGCTACTAGCAGCC
>JAUYMZ010000161.1 GCA_030699355.1 Bacteroidota bacterium
GTAGCTAGGGGAAAAAACACCAGTTTATTGGGTGCAAATGGAAAAGTTTTTGAGGGCAATGGAACATCTTATGCCTGCCCTATAATTGCAGGCTCGGCAGCTCAATTGCTTCAATTAGCACCTAAAACTTCTGCTCAAAAACTGAAAGATGTTTTGGTTTTAAGCTCCCATCAATACCATCAACCAGATAAACAAATTGGTGCAGGCTTACCCAATTTATTGCTCGCCTCTAAAATGATTGTGATTAATAGAGACAGTCTCATTGATATCAGTGTAACGGAAGATCATTATATACATGTTTTGTTATTTGTAAGCCAAAAGCAAAAATCGAAAATCACAGTAGATTATGTAGATCAGAATGTAACAGAAAAGCACAACATAACTTTAGAAAAAGGTTTGAACCGAATTCCACTGAAAGTAAATAAAAAACGCTCAAATGAAATGTTCCACTTGAGCGTTGAATTATCAGATAAAAATCTGGTAGGAAAATATCTTAAGCCTTCAATTTCTCAGCATTGAGCGCTGGAATGTTAACGTTTAACAAGTAAAAGCTACCAAACAAAATGCCGTTGTAAACTAAATCTGAGGCAAATGTATTTTGGAAGAAAGGCAATCCAGCGGCATAACATTGAATTACTCCTGTTAAATCATGCGTGTACAAACCGGCAGCGCTTGGATAAAAAAACACCAAATTGGTAATTATGAAGAAACTAACAGAGGAAGCCACTGAAGCAAAAGCTACATTGTACCAAGTTAGGTTTTTCTTTAGTAGTGAACCAATTAATATGCTAACGGCAAAAGCACCGTAGGTAACCAACATGCCAATTCCATAAAAACCTAAAAATACATCGCTAATAAGAAGGGCCGCAAACGGAATTAAATAAGCAAGATATTTTCTACTTAAATAAGCTCCACCAAAAAGGGCAATGGCACCTATCGGACTAAAATTGGGTGCATGTGGAATTAATCGTAACAAGGCTGCTGTAAAAATGATGGCAGTTATGGCTATTATTCTTTTATTCATAATGTTTTTTTGCTTTATGTGGCGAAAATAAGAAGCTTTTAATAGAATGCAAGATACTTGTGTAAATCTTTTTAAAATGGTGTATAAGAATCTTTACTCACCTAAATGAGAATTTTGGCCTCTTAAAAAAGTTGCGTGCCATTTATAAAAAAACTTGTCGCACTCCATTAAAATGCTTTAAATTGCATCCGTTTGCCAACCAAATGAATACTTTTTATTGACAAACATCTAAACTTTTTAAAAAAAACAAAACCCAAAATAAAATGAAAAAAGGTTTATTATTTGCTGGTGTTTTTTCTTTGTTAATAGGCGCTAAGCAACTTACTGCGCAAGGAACTACAACCACAGCACCAACTAAAACCACCTTACTTGAAAAAGTAACAGCCAATCCGGGCGAATTAAAGATTAGTTACGAAAAGTATCTTTTGCCTAATGGATTAACCCTTATTGTTCATGAAGATCATTCAGATCCAATTGTTCACGTAGAGGTAACTTACCATGTTGGATCAGCCAGAGAAACGCCAGGAAAATCTGGATTTGCTCACTTTTTTGAACACATGATGTTCCAAGGTTCTTTGCATGTTAAAGATGAAGAGCATTTTAAAATTGTACAAGGCGCAGGTGGACAAATGAACGGAACTACCAATAGAGATAGAACCAATTATTTTGAAACTTTGCCAGCCAATTATTTAGAAACCGCGCTTTGGTTAGAAGCTGATAGAATGGGTTTTTTATTAGATTCGGTAACCCAAAAGAAATTTGAAGTTCAACGTGCCACCGTTAAAAACGAAAAAGGACAAAATATAGACAATGTTCCTTACGGAAAAAGAGGCGAGATTAACGACGCTGCGTTATATCCTGAAGGTCACCCATACAGCTGGCCAACTATCGGTTATTTAGAAGATTTAGACAGGGTAGATGTAGAAGATTTGAAAAACTTCTTTATGCGCTGGTACGGACCAAACAATGCTTGCGTTGTGGTATCTGGAGATGTAAACGCAGCGGATGTTGTAAAATTAACTGAGAAATATTTTGGCCCTATTCCAAGAGGTCCAGAAGTGCGCGCACAAAGAGTGGAGCCAGTTCGTTTGCCAGATAATAAATATGTTAATTATGGCGATGATGTATTTGCTCCAATGTATGCTTTTACCTATCCTTCTGTAAAACAATATCACCCAGATGAGGCTGCTTTAGATATTTTAGGATTTGTATTAGGAAATGGTAACAACTCAATTTTACACAAGAACTTTATTAAGCCTGAAAAGGCCATACAATTAGCTTCTTTTAATGGTAGCTATGAACTTGCTGGAGAATTTGGAATCATTATTTTAGCGATGCCAAACTTTGAAGGAGATAATGATATTGAAAAAGGTTTGATGGCCACATTAAACGAATTTGATGCCAAGGGAATTAACGACGATGATTTGAACCGTGCTAAAGGACAGTATGAAACAAGCATCATTCAAAGCATACAAAGTGTTGGAAGCAGAGCGAGTATATTAAGTCAAATGTGGTATTTAAGTCATGGTAACCCTAAACTTGCCAGCAATTTTAATATAGCAGAAGAATTGGCTAGGTATAATAAAGTAACCAAAGAAGATGTAATGCGAGTATTCCGTCAGTATGTTAAAGGTAAAAACTATACTTTAGTTAATATTTTCCCTAAAAAAGCCAATGCAGCGGCCAATAAAGAAGAAACCAAAGAAACACAAAGCTCAGGAAAACCTGTAAAAAGTGAATTAGAATACAAAGGTTTATCTTATAAAAAACCAGTAGATAATTTCGACAGAAGCAAACGTCCAGATGCAGGTTCTGCAAAATCAACAGAAATACCTACTTTCTTCGCTACCAATTGGGATAACGGAATCAAAGTTATTGGTTCAGAAACAAAAGAGTCGCCAATTGTAACCATTTTATTAAACATGAAAGGTGGAAATATCGCTGTTGGAGACCCGGCTAAAACTGGTTTGGCTGCTTTAACGGCTAGTATGATGGAAGAAGCTTCGCAAAATTACACCTCTGAAGCATTGGAAAACGAATTAGATAAATTAGGTAGTTCTATCAGTTTTGGAGCCAGTACCGAAAGTCATTTTATGCAAGTGGTTTGTGTGAAAAAGAACTTAGATGCAACTTTAAAATTAGTAGAAGAAAAATTATTACGCCCAAAATTTACAGCTGAAGATTTTAAACTGAACCAATCTCAAACCTATCAAAGTGTAAATTCAGTTAAATACGATGCTGCTACCACGGCTGATATGGCTTTTGCTAAGTTGGTTTATGGTAAAACAATTGCGTCTGAACCAACCATGGGAACTTTAAAATCTATTAAGAGTATGTCTATTAAAGATGTTCAATCTTTTTATGATAAATTTTATGCACCAGACTTTGCAACCCTAACCATTGTAGGGGATGTAAATGAAAAAGAGATTTTAGAAAAATTAACTTTCTTGAAAAATTGGAAGAAAAAAGGAGTAACTTTCCCTGTTGTAGCTATAGCAAACACGGCAAGCACAAATACCAACAAACAAATTATGTTGGTAGATAAATACAAAGCAGCGCAATCTGAAATTAGGGTTGGTAGACTGGGTCAGAAGTACGATTGGAATGGAAACTTCTTTAAAACAAATGCCATGAACTATCCTTTTGGGGGTAGCTTTAATAGCCGTTTGAACCTAAACTTAAGAGAAGATA
>JAUYMZ010000163.1 GCA_030699355.1 Bacteroidota bacterium
TAAATCATACATCGCTATTTGCCGATTTTGATACATCGTTAATTGCCGAAATTGGAACATATTTGGTTGCTGGTAACAGGCGTTAGCCCTGACATCTTTTAACACTCAAATTTTTCATTGAAGAAATTAATATGCGCAACAATTAGATGTCAGGGCTAAAGCCCCTTTTTGATTGGAGGCGGTGTTCCGTTTAGCTACTGAGATATCAGGGCTAACGCCCCTATAACAATGGCAAATTAAAAAAATGTCGAACACCGAATGTTGAATGTTGAATTTAAAAGTACTATTAAATCTAAAGGCTAAAGGCCAAAAGGTAATGGCTGCAAACACCGCTGCTCTCAATCCCACTAGGGATTATATTTCGGTAGAAAAAACATGCCCCACCTGCCTTTCATATCCCGTAGGGATTATATTTTGCTGAAAATGGAGGGTGGTCAGTTTATTACGCGAAAAGGTGGTCAATTTCACCGTTTCCTCCACCCATATTGCTTTATTTAAAATAAATAAAGCTTTTCACTTTCAAAAAGTGATAAATCGTACACTATCAATTTATATGTTAAATAATTTATTAGATGTACCTTCAATTACTTCATTAATAGCTTTTTCGCGGTATTTTTTTGGGATTGATTGAAAAGACGGCTTATCCATGTTACGTTTGAAACTTCTGAAATGAACTTCCTGCATTTTAGGCGTTAATTCGCCATCTACAAATGCAAAATGCTTGAGAGTAAATATGAATAGATCATGTAATTCCTTATCTGAAAATTTTTTATTAGTTCGTTTTAACAATTCACAAAACAGATCTATACATATATCGCCTGGCACTGCAATTTCATTTTCACCTAAATGTTTTACATTTTCAACATAAGTCTCAGGAGTTTTTTTGCCAACTGTTGGCGCATAGAAGCCCTCTGTATAATACATAGTTAAATCTTTATCCTTTTTACCCGTAGTGCCAGAAATCATATGTGGTAAATCAACATTTTGCCAAGGTTCACTTCCAATAAAATGGAATTTATCTTTTCCTGTCACCTTTATTTGAAGCATTAAACGTTGATTAATTACAAAATCATGTTGTTTAATCATCAAAATATCTTTTATGGGCTCTTCTGAAAAAAAATCATACAATCCACAAATATAGTAGCCAGTAAATTCATTAACATAGGCTAATTGATTTAAAATTCGCAAGTAGGCAAATTTTCCTTTAAAATCAATTCCAGCCTCTTGAAAAGGTACAAATGAAATATCAAAATAAAAGTAACATATTTCTGTTTTTAGTCTTTCTGTAATTTTCATATTTGTTTACATTTTTTATCATAATCTTATTCAGTTATTCGGAATTTTCTATTCTATTTTTTATTATTAATGAAATCAAATATGACTCTATATTACCAACTACTTTTTTGAATGTTCTAGCCTTCATCAACCTGTATGATACAGGAATGCTTATTGTATTGAATGCTTCTTCAGAGGAAAGCCCTGAAAACCCACAGCTCATTATTTTAAATTGATATTTAAAATTAGCCCCACCTACCTTATATGTATAAACAAACTCATTGATTTCTGGATTAAGATAAGAAGAAGATGAAGATGAAGAGTCTAGGTTAAGATTTTGATTAAAATGTGTAAATTTGGAATATGTATTATTTATAAAAAGACTATCAAGAACTCTACCCGAGTTCCTTAATCCAACTGTCTTAAGGCCATAATTATACAAATATTCATAAAAATAAAATTTGGACTCAGAAGACCTCATATATTTCAGTTCACTAATAGGTAAATAGAAAAATAGTCTTGCGGTGTCTAATGCCCTTCGGTTTAAATCGCAACTTGGACAATACCCATAAAACGCTAGAAAGTTATTTGAAAATCTAACCTCATTAACATCATGTAATGAATACTGCTCAGTAACAAGATGAAACTCTTTACCTGTTCCATAAATATCCTGGTAATATTGGAATGTATATATTGAATCGATGTTTGATTTATCTATGCGTTTAAGAAAATTGGAATCTTTGTAAATTTTGATCGCATCATTCTTTATTTCGTATTCTATTTGCGACAGATTTAAAAAAAACACACTAGACAAATGTGACATAATTTTATCATAGGTTAATACTGTCACCTTAGAATCTTGAGCATATGCCACCTTAGCAGATAACATAATCACCAAAAGAAAAATTCTATTATAAGGTCTCATAACTTAATTAACTTTTCCGATTTAAAGAATTGTTCTATATCCTCCTTAAATCGTTCTTTGTCAAATTCCTTAACCTTCTTTGGTAATTTATCAAGATTAGATAATGAGTTTAAAATTTCTTGTGCAAGTATCTTCTTTCTTCCTTCATCAATTTCAGATAAAAACCATTCGAACTTTTCACCTTCTATCTTAACACTATAACTAAAGTGTTTGTTTATTTCAAATACCTCACCAGTGTGTTTGTTAGTGAATAATTTGCTTTCAATATATTTAGGATTAAAATCTTTATATAAATGTTCGTAACCATTTGGCATATTTATTACGTAAATAATTACATCATATTCAAGAATACCTTTTCCGTAATCTCGCTTTGCTATGTAGGCATTTAAATTATTACTTAATTCATTTATAATACTTTCAGTATTCTTTCGAATAAGCTCTGAAAGAGAAATATCAAACAATCTTAAACTAATATTAAACTTCATTCTATCTAAAAATTTTATTGCCTTGTTTAAAATGACCGAATTGCACAAAGTAACCATAAATAGCTTTATTTTCTTCAACTTTAATTTCTACTTGATTGCCTAAATATAGTTTGTTTTCCTTTACCCCAAATTAACCAATGCTCTTTAATTCTAAAGTAGAATATCTATCACTCTTAGAAGAAGTTTCTCCAAATTTCCAAACAGCATCTTTCGCTAATTGTGTTGTTGAGTTCGCTTTATTTCCCCAAGTTAACCAAGGATATGTAACAGAGGTATTCGCTGTAAGAGAATACAAATACCCCTGCGGCCCCCCAGCTCTCCTCATTATCCCCTCTATTTCTTGATCCATTTTAGCAATGTAATATGCCGTTCCCAAAAACAATACACCGTGTCCAAACCATTTCCAAGGTAAAATATCAGTAGGATCTGGCGTTACTGCATCAACAGCCTGCCCTGATCTAATAGCTAAAGGTATAGCATAACTTGCCTTAATTGCAGATATGCTACTTTGAGCATTTGACATTACTTGGGTTGGATTTGTATATGCTAATGAATTTTGAGCTAAATCAGGTGAAGAGAATATTTGTCCATTACTCTTAAAAAATCCATAATCTACCAGTTCAATATTTGAGCCGTCCGAAGATTTATAAGAATATCCGTTGGGTCTATATATTGCACCTTTTCCATACAAGGCTGTTACATCTCCTTGGTCTGTTCCTCGGTTATCGTATAACATTTGCCCATCTTTCTCTACCCATTCATCATCAGCACCTTTTGGGTCAATTCTTGAAATAAAATTGCCTGACATTACCGAATAGTTACTTAAGTGATGCTTGTATACAGGATCCAAATTCCACCTTCTACCCAACCTACTATCATACTCCCAAAACTCGGCAGTCATAATATTTCCTGCACCTGCAACCTCATCATCTTTCTCCTGTCCATTGAACCCAAACCTATACTCCCCACCCTGCCAACTTCTCTCTGGCATTGGTGCGCCAAATGCATAATAATCTGTGGCCGAAATTACTTCTGCTGCATAACTGCTGATGATGCCATCGGCGGCGCTTAGTTGGGCAAAACTTCCGGAGGCATCTAAATGATAGGCGCCGTTTTCATACTTGTAGCCGCCTCCTACCGCAAAAGCATATCGCTCATCGTGCTCTATTTTGCGGTCGCTTACTACCT
>JAUYMZ010000164.1 GCA_030699355.1 Bacteroidota bacterium
AAAACTTCTTCGCCTCGTAGTGTATAATTACCCCCAAAATTGACACCTAAAGAAGATGCATTAATTTTGATGTCAATCATGTCAGTTTTAAGTGTAACACTTGAGTTTCCTTCTCCAGTAATTACAATATCATCAAGCCTACCGTCAGAGTCAATTCTATTTATGGGATTATCGCTACAAAAATTATAAGGTGTCCAACTTGGTCGTTCTTGTGCTAATGGGTCGGGACTAAGCCAACGACTAATGATATGAGGTTCTATAGTTGCTTCGCTGTATGTTGTGTCATATTTGATAAAAGCTACAACTTCATTAGTTACTGTATTAAACACAACAGAACCAATTTGAACAATAGTGTCAGCATCAAAAAACTCTTGATACTTTCCATCGCTCAAAGTAAGTGCTTTGGGTGGAATGTATCCGTATTTTTTCCAAGGATTGTAGTCGTTTTGTGCTTGGGCGAAGCCCAACACAAAAAGCAAAATTGCTGTTAGAAATAATTTTGTTGATTTCATTTTACGCTATTTTGTGTTGCTAAAATTAAGTGATTTATTTTGATATTTTTCCTTTTCAGTTTTTAAAGACAATAGCCATTCAGCATACATTTTATCAGGCATTTTTCGGTAGCCCAATTTATGAATGGTCGCATAAGTTTTATTCATATCGTCAAATAATGCCTTAACTTTTGGATTGCTAAAAAGTAACTTTGTATCTTGAGTATTATTCTTTTGCATTGTGGCATCAATGATGAATTTTTCTGTTTCGGCTTTCAAGAGTAAAGCGTTGATATAATTAGGAAAATTTTGCAATACCAATTCACAACATTGCAAAATAAATTTTCCGTTGCGTGTTCCAAAACGTTTTTGATAACCTTGGGCTAAATCGGTTAAGCAAGTTGCGATACTTTCTTTGTCGCTTAATGCTTTCATATAAACACCGTTTTGAACTGCTTCTAATTTTATATAACCCGAAGCCATCAGCCAAGCATCAATTGGAAAAATACCGCTTGTTAATTCAGTGTTATACCAACCGCCCTTTTTTATTTGGTGTTTGATGTAAATATGGTTTGGAGCTAAAGCCAAATTCGCTTTTTCGTTATTTTCTTCAACCAATATTTTGTAGAGAAACGGTAAAGAATGGCAATTGCCTGAATGAGTTTGCAAAAGTTTGGTCACAAACATTTGTGTCCAATCATTCTTACCGTCAAAGTCTATAAAGTCGTAAACGAAAGGTTGATAATGATAAACAGAAGTGTCCTTTTGATATTTGAAACCTTGCGTTATTAAATGAAAAGTTCCTGCATAAATTTCAACTTTGCTTTTATCTTCAAAGTCATAAATCAATTTATTTTCAATGCTTAACTGTTTGGCAATTTTTGCCAAAACAGAAACTTGTTTGCAAAAAGTAGGATAATCTAAACTGTCTTTTAAATAAGCATTTTCAGTAAGAAATACAGCACGTTTAAAACTCAATTTTTCAGGCTGCTCCAACATCTCTTTCATCTCAGCAAAAGCATTGTTGTAATCTTCGTCAAAAGGTTTTATATAAACTGGTGGCTCATACTTTTTATAAATTGGAGTGGGTGGCGTATATACAATTGTATCTTTTTTAATTGTTTTCTCAATGACTAATGGTCTAGGAGCAATAACAGTAACAGTGGGTGCGGTTTTTCGGCTGCAAGCCGAAAAACAAAGCACCCACAAAAAAAGAATTACGTATTTGCTCCTTTTCATTTTCTACTTGTCTTTTGAATTTCGTTGTCAATTGATTTCAGCCAATTTTCATAAGCATCTTTTGGCATATCTTCATACCCTGAATTGTCAATTAAATTATACATTTTATTGCGTTCTATATAAATGTTGTTCGCTTGTTGGTCTTGCTTTAATTGTTCTAAAGTAGGTTTGCCTTTTTGGTCAATTACATATTTCAAAAGCAAAGTATAGTAGTCCGCTTTTCGCATAATTGATACGATGTTGTTCGGATAAATTTCCAATGAACGGTTGAGTGTTTTTAAGACAAAATCGTCATAGCCAACTTTCTGTGTGTATTCTGCGGAAAGGTCAGCAAGCAACATTGCAATTGATTGTTTTTTATCAATTGTATCCATGTAAATTTGGCTTGTCAATGCTTCTGATTTCACAAAGCCCGAACCTAAAACCCAAGTATCAGAACTTAGTCTGCCGTTGGTTAATTCTACGTTTTGCCAATTACCATTATTGAGTTGAAAACGTATAAAAGTGTGTGAAGGCGAAAAAGTCCAATAAGCATTTGTTTTGAGTTCTTCGGCAATTATTAAATAAAGTAAAGGCAATGAACGGCATTGTCCCGAATGAGTTTTAAGCACCTTTGAAACAAACTGTTTGGTATAATCTTCTCTACCCCAAAAGTCGTTGAAGTCGTAAGTGTAAGGATAACTTTTGTAAAACACTTTTGTCTTAGGATTTTGAATATCCGTTGTGTCGCAAAGCACTTGATAAATAACCATATTAACAGCTTCGCTGTTATCTGGGTCTAATTTATCGTGTTGTATTTTTTGTCTGCATACATTAGTTATGTATTTTATTTGGTTGTTGAATTTGCTGTAAGAAAGTTTGTTATCAAGATATGCGTTTTCAATTGTGTAAACCGCTTTCTTCAAGTTCAATGGTCGTTGTCCTTTAAGCATACTGTCAAGCGTTGCAAATGCCTTATAAAATAAGGTCGTTTTAGGTAATTGTTGTAATGATGGAAAGTTGTAATTGATTGTCCTCTTGCGGTCTGCTTCATGTAGGTCGTTATACAACTCGTCAAGTTGTTGTCGTTGCCTGTTTTGGTTTTGCTGTGATTGTTGAATTAGTTTTTGGTTCTGAATGTCTTGTTGCGAAGGTTGCTTTGGTGTTTGTTGGTTCGGTCCAGGAGTGATAGGCTTAAATTCAAATGGTTTTGGTGTTTTCGGTGAATTTGGAAACTGTCCGAATGTATAAAAAACTGTCAAGCTGAAAAAAATTGTATATATAAAAAATAATTTATGTGATTTAAAAATTGTAGGTCTTTTGCATTTTTTAGCATTGGCTAAAAGCGTTTGCAAAAATGTAAATTTACTACAATAGGGGATGACGTATTGTCTTTCAATTTTACTTTTAATCATCTTTTAGTTTTTTAAAATGTAGTATTTTAGGGTTGCATGCAACTATACAATTGTACTTTTAAATAATTTAATTCTGTTTGTTGTTTTTGAATACCCACTAATAAAATAGTAGTAAGTTCTGATTAATTGCACCGGAGGTTCCGTTCCTTATTGATGTGACAACTTATGGCACAATGGATTTTAATTCACGCGCAATAAATTCTAAGTAATGAAATGCATTATCTACTCCATTTTGCATAATGGCCATGCCTTTTACAAAATCACCCGTGGCCTCAAATTGCGCTAAATGGGTATAAGAAACATGTCTATTTGTTGTTATTTTTAATGCCATATTCTCTATATCACTGGTAATATGTACTTTTTTACTAGCAACATCATTGCTCCCAATACAAATTCTACCTCCATCCAGAACTTTTAATTGGGCAAATAGATTACTTCCCAACAAGAGGAAGCTAATTAAAAAAATTTGTTGAAGCTGGTTGATTTTTGTTTTCATATTTTACTAAATTGTAAATCGAAGATATTCAATTAAAACAAAAAACAAGTATGTGAATATTTTATATTTTGGTTTAATGCATGATTATATTTTATTTGCTCGGGATATGGAAGTAGCGTTAAAAATTAAGGGAGCTGCGGCTGAGTTAGCCAGCGAATTGCTTGCCATTAGAAGGCATTTGCATAGTAACCCAGAACTTTCTTTCCAAGAATATAATACAGTTGCTTATGTAAAGGCGCAATTGGAGCAAATGGGAATTACGGAGATAAAGAGTTTGGCTCAGACCGGATTAGAAGTAATGATTAGGGGAAAGAATCCGGGTAAAAAAGTATTGGCCTTGCGAGCCGACATGGATGCATTGCCTATTGTGGAGGCAAATGATGTTCCTTATAAGTCTAAGAATGTGGGCGTAATGCACGCTTGTGGCCACGATGTGCACACCACTTGCTTGCTAGGCGTTGCAAAAATATTGTTTCAAGAAAGGGAAAATTGGGAAGGCAGCCTCAAATTAATTTTTCAACCTGGCGAAGAAAAATTGCCAGGTGGCGCCAGTTTAATGATTGCAGAAGGTGTTTTAGAAAATCCAAAAGTAAATGCCATATTGGGTCAGCATGTGATGCCTTTAATACCTACGGGAAAAATTGGGTTTAGAAGCGGCTTATACATGGCTAGCACAGATGAATTATATGTAACTATAAAAGGCAAAGGTGGTCATGGCGCCATGCCACATTTGTGCATAGACCCTGTGGTGGTGATGGCGCAAATGATTACGGCCTTGCAAACATTGGTAAGCCGACAAAGCAATCCGATTGTGCCAAGTGTTTTAAGTTTTGGGAAAGTAATTGCGAACGGGGCAACCAATGTAATTCCAAATGAAGTATACATGGAAGGAACCTTTAGAACCTTAGATGAAAAATGGCGCAGCAAAGCACATGAGTTAATGCTTAGAACCGCTCAGTCTATTGCAGAAGGAATGGGTGCTACGGTTGATTTTGAAATAAGAAAAGGTTATCCATTTTTACATAATAATCCTGCGCTAACTGCTAGAAGTAAAGCCGCTGCTATAAACTATATGGGGGCAGAAAACATAGTTGACTTAGATATTTGGATGGCGGCAGAAGATTTTGCTTATTATTCGCAAGAAACAGATGCGTGTTTTTATCGTTTGGGAACCCGCAACGAAGCCAAAGGTATTGTTTCTGGTGTGCATACCCCAACATTTGATATTGATGAAGATGCCTTAGAAATTGGTGCCGGATTAATGGCTTATTTAGCGTTAGAAGAATTGGCCTTTAGCAACTAATATTGCTCATACCACTGAAAACGCTCTTCTACAATTTGGTTCTTTTCGTTTTTAAGGTGATTTAAAAAAGCTTTAGCAACGGGCGAAAACTTTTTATCCTTGAGCCAAATAATACTCCAATTGGTTTTAATGGGTAAACCTGGAATGGGAATGATATGTAATTCTTGATTATGCAGTTCGTTTTTTATTCCAATAAGTGGCATAATAGAATAACCCAAACCAGCTAATAAAGCTTGTTTTACGGCTTCATTTGAGGTTAATTCCATTTTCATTAAAACGTTGATTTCCTTTTGCTCAAAGAAGCGCTCCATGGTTTGCCTGGTTCCAGAACCCTTTTCCCTAAAAATAATAGGTAAATTTTTGAACACCTCGCGTGTGGAAGCACCTTTCTTTGCTGTTGGAATTTCTCCACCAACCAGATATAATTTATTTTGAAGCAAGGTTAGTTTTTCAACCTGGGTTTTTTCTGGTAAGATAGAAACCAAAGCAAAATCAACTTCATTTTTCTCCAAACTTTCTATCACTTTGTTTTTGTTGGTTACATCTACATTTAGTTCTATACCCGAATTAGCTGCCATAAATTTAGATAAATAAAAGGGGATAACATACTTTCCGGTAGAAACTACAGATATCTTTAACCTACCTGTTAATTGCCCCTTAAAAGCCTGAGTTTTGTAGTTTATGGCATTTACCTGGTTAATAATATTTTCTGCAGCTTCGGCAATTTCAAATCCGAAATCTGTGATATAAATTTTTCTTCCAATAACCTCTGTCAGTGGAATATCAAATTGGTCTTGAAAGTTTTTAAGTTGAATAGAAACAGCAGGCTGTGTTAAATTTAAGGCTTCCGAAGCTTTAGTAACACTTTTAAGTTGCACAATTTTCAAAAAAATTTGCAATTGATTAAGGGTATAGTTCATTAATTTTATTTATAATGGTAATAATTTATATCAATATTACCTAACCAATTAAGTTACTTTTTTCCTATTTTCAAAATTAAATTATAATGCTGTCCGCGAAAAAGCATGAGATTCTTCGCTATCGCTCTGAATGACCCGGTACTTGCTTGTTTTCAGCGGCAGGGTACTTGGAAGCAGTAAAACTGCCTCCAAGTACACTGCCTGTTAGATCTATCCTGAGCATAAAGCAGTGGAGCGAAGAACCTCTTTGTATGTAGTAAGATTCCTCCGGAAAGTAGTGATTATATTATTTCGATTTGTTATTATTGGTTAAAAAATTAGGCAAGCAGGAAAGAAAAATATTGATTTTATTTTTTAAAGAGTTGAATTCAGAATTAGAAAACAAAAAATTAGTCGTTCTTATACATTGAAATTGAGTTTAGAATGAAAATTTTATTTCATATAAAATTTGATGAATAGCATGAATGCCTTACATTTGAAAGTAGATATTTAAATCGCTCAAAAATCAAATTAAATTACCTGTAAAGATAAAGCTTATCATTGCAGAATAATTGTACAAACCACAACACTCAAAATGGATTTAAACCTACTCATAGAAAACTTAACCAACCCCGCTCTCCTATTTTTTGCCTTAGGAATTTTAGCGGTATATTTAAAGAGTGACTTAGAAATCCCACCCAACTCATCCAAGTTCATTTCTTTGTATTTGTTGTTTGCTATTGGTTTTAAAGGAGGTCAGGAGTTATCTCACCAAGATATTAATGGGGAGATTATTTTATCAATGATTTTTGGAATAAACATATCCATGCTTATTCCTTTATATACTTTTTTTATTTTAAAACGCAGGTTAAACATATATGATTCGGCTGCCATTGCTGCGGCTTATGGTTCTGTAAGTGCGGTTACTTTTGTTACTGCTGCCTCTTATTTAGAAGCTCAACAATTAACGCTTCATGGGCATATGGTTGCTATTATGGCTTTAATGGAATCGCCAGCTATTATTATTTCTTTGGTTTTGATTTCAGTTTTTAATAAAGACAGTAAAAGTAGCATGCAAAAAAGAACTGTTATTAAACATTCTTTCACCAATGGCAGTGTGTTGTTAATTTTAGGGAGTTTACTCATCGGTTATGTTGCAAATGCTAAGCAGGCAGAAGGAATTAAACCTTTTACAAACGATTTATTTAAAGGCTTTTTAGCTATATTTTTATTAGACATGGGAATAAGTAGTGGCAAAAAGCTCAAATCATTTTTCTCCTTCGGTTGGTTTCCGGCTGCATTTGCTATCATTATTCCATTACTAAATGGATGTATTGCAGCCTACTTTAGTAAATTTATCACCCCAGAAATTAGCAATCGTTTTATGTTTGCCATTTTAGCGGCAAGTGCTTCTTATATTGCGGTTCCAGCAACCATGAAAGTTTCCGTACCCAAGGCCAATCCTGGTTTGTTTTTACCCATGGCATTGGCCATTACATTCCCTGTAAATATTACCATTGGAATGCCCCTCTATTTTTTAGTGGTTCAAAACACTTAATGCATAGGAAAAACTTGTTTTGCCAGTTGCATGCTTTTTTCAAACTCTATTGGGTTCAGACCGCTAACAATTGATTTGCTTTCTAAAAATGAAACAATGTTTTCTGTGGCCATATTGCCTGTGAGGGCATCTGCTGCCATCGGACAACCGCCAAAACCCATAATGGCACCATCATATCTTTTGCAGCCGGCTTCCCAAGCGGCCTCTAATTTTTCTTGCCAAGTAAAAGGAGTAGTATGCAAATGAGCACCAAATTCTATATGTGGTAAACGTAGAATCAATTCTTTAAATATATAAGATATGCTTTGTGGATTAGCTATTCCAATGGTATCGCTTAAGGAGATTATGCGGATGCCCATTTTATCCATTTGCGAAACCCAATAAGCCACCAAATCCGCATTCCAATCATCGCCATAAGGATTTCCAAAACCCATACTAATATATAAAACCAACTCTTTATGGTGCTTTACACACAATTCTTGAATGGCCTCAACACTTTTTAAACTATCTTGAATGCTGCTATTGGTATTGCGCTGCTGAAAAGTTTCGGAAATAGAAAAAGGAAATCCTATATACCGAATGGCTTCAAATTGGCAAGCATTTTCGGCACCGCGCACATTGGCCACAATTGCTAAAAGTTTGGTCTGAACCAAATCTAAATCCAGTGAATTCAGTACTTCTACCGTATCGCGCATTTGCGGAATGGCCTTGGGAGAAACAAAACTTCCGAAGTCGAGCGTATCAAATCCTACCCGCAAAAGTTGGTTTAAATAGGCCACTTTTTGAGGCGTTTCGATAAATTGCTGGATGCCTTGCATAGCATCTCTCGGACATTCAATGAGTTTGACGTGCATAAAAGGATAATTTTTAAGAAATACAAGTACAAAAATATCGGATTTAAACTTATTTTTGACCTCATTTTTATTTGAATGTAAAACAACACCATGAATCAAGACTTGGAAAATGTATCTAAAGAACCTGCGGAGGAAACAACTCCAGTGGTTAACCTAACAGAAACTGTTTCAGAAGAAACGGCTTCAACTATTGAACCTGTAGTAACGCCAACCGCTATTGCTGAGCCTATTGCATTTGAAAATTTGTCAATTGAATCAGTTACCGCCGAAACCACAAGTGAGGTAGCAGAGGATGAATCTGAATTAGAATCGGTAGAAGAATTACCAGATTACGCCCATTTATCAAAATCAGAATTATTGCAAGCTGCCCTTAAAGCAACGAGTGATAAAGAATTGGGTGAAGCCTTGTTAATTTTTAAAGCTATTAAGCCTTATTTGGATCAGACCATTGCTGAAGAAAAAGCAGAAGCACTTGCCAAATACCTTGAAGAAGGTGGCGATAAAGATGCTTTTGAATTCAGAGGCGACAGTACAAAAGAAGAATTTAACGCCGCATTTATTGCCCTTAAACAGCGCAAAGAAGATGTGCGTAAGAGACAAGAAGCTGAAAAACAAGAAAACTTGTTGAAAAAAGAAGCTATCTTGGAAGAAATAAAAAAATTAAACGACGGAGAAGAAACCGCTCATAGTTTAAAACGCCTCAAAGAATTGCAGGCAGAATGGAAAACCATTAAAAACGTTCCTAAAGAAAAAGTAGATAACCTTTGGGAAACTTACCGCGTTTTAAATGAAATGTTCTACGACCGTTTATCTATTAACAATGAGTTAAAAGATTTAGACCGTAGTAAAAACCTCGACCATAAAATTGAATTAATCTCAAAAGTAAGTGAGTTATTGAATGAAGATAATATCAAAAAAGCACTTATTAATGTTAAAAAATACCAAGAAGAATGGAGATTTATTGGTCCGGTTGCACGCGAAGCATCAGATGATATTTGGAATAGATTTAAATCCGAGGTAGACAAAGTTTACGAGAAGGTAAAAGCCAAAACTGAGGAATTAGAGGAAGTTCGCAAGCAAAATTTAGCGGCCAAACAAGAGCTTTTGGTGAAAGCCAAAGAATTAGCCCAATTAAAAACTTTGCGCATAAAAGAATGGATGGACCATAGCAATACATTAAATGAATTAATGGAAGCTTGGAAAAAAATTGGTCATGTGCCAATGTCTGTTCGCGAGGAAGTTTGGAATGAGTTCAGAGAAGCTAGAAATACTTTTTATGCCAATAAAAATGTATTCTTTAAAGCCATGCACGGTGAGCGAAATGCCAACTTAAAAGCCAAAGAAGACTTATGCGAAAAAGCAGAAGCCATTGCCGCTAATCCGATTGATTGGAACAAACAAACAGACGAGCTTAAGAAAATGCAGGAAGCATGGAAAAAAATTGGCCATGCTCCAGATAAAGTAAATGATGCTGTTTGGCGCAGATTTAGAACAGCCTGTGATAGTTTCTTTGCGAAGAAATCGGAAAGATATGCCAGTCAGGTTGCTGAGCAAACCGAAAACTTAAACCAAAAAACTGCGCTTATCGCCAAATTAGAAGCCTTGCAAGCAGCAGAAAGCACCCAAAATATTTTTGCTGAGTTAAAGCAAATTCAAACAGAATGGAATGCGATTGGTTTTGTACCCGCTGCTAAAAAAGAAAGCATCAATAAATTATACAACGACTTGTTGGATAAATTATACGGCAAACACAAGCAGTTAAACAAAGAAATGCGCGAAGACCGCGACAAGCAAAGTTTCGAATTGCTAGCCAGTTCTCCTAATGGATTGCAGAAGCTACAAAGAGAAGAAAAAATCTTATTGGAGCGCATCAGAGGCATGAAAAAAGATATTGAAACTTGGGATAATAACTTAGGTTTCTTTAAAAGTGGTAACAGCAAAAATCCTTTGGCAGAACAAATTCAATCTAAAATTGAAATTGCTAACAAGCATATTGCTGGATTAGAAGAAAAATTAAAAGCCCTTAAGGCCTTAAAAAACAAACCAGCAGAGGAGCAATAGTTCAATTGAATTTTCATTTTATTAAACATTTTTGTTGGCATTATTTAACTGCAAAATGGATTGATGTACTGCACTCTCCTTTTGTTTTTAACTTATTCCAAAAATGCATCAAAAAAGAAGAAAACGTAACAGCATACGCTGCTATTGAAAAAAGAAGAGCGCATTTATTGAAAGATAAACGCGCTCTTTTTTATGAAGATTTTGGTGCCTCTGCCAAAAGCAGAAAAATGCTTGTTAGCAACATTGCTTCAAAACATTTAAAGCCACGCCGAATTGCCCAAATTATTGCAAGAATTCGCCAATATTTAAACTTAAATCATTGTGTTGAACTTGGGACTTCTTTGGGAATTACAACCCAATATTTAGCGCTAAACGCCAATCCAAATACGCTTATTCATACCATTGAAGCCAGCAAAGAAGTAAGGAACATAGCCTTAGAAGAACTGTCGGAAAATGCATGCATAGTTTCTCATTTGGGAACATTTGATGAAAAACTACCTGATATTTTGCAGAAGCTAAAAAGTATTGATTTGCTTTTTATTGATGGAAACCACAGTTACGATGCCACTTTGCGCTATTTTAATTTATGTAAACCTTACCTACATAATGATAGCCTCTTAATTTTTGATGATATCTATTGGAGTAAGGGCATGACGAATGCTTGGGAAGAAATAAAAGCAGATCCAATGGTAAAAGTAAGTGTGGATTTATTCTTCATTGGACTCGTTTTCTTTAGAAAAGAACAAGTGAAAGAAAATTTTAAACTACGTATCCTATAATATAGACAAACAACCCCAATGCGGTGAGTTTCTTGTTATGAAATGTAGCTAAATAATCTTATGTTCGAAACATGAGTAATCGAGTAAAAATTGGAATTTTCTTTGGCGGAGTTAGCAGAGAAAGAGAAGTGTCTTTTGCCGGTGGCAGAACGGTTTACGATAATTTAGATAAGTCTATATTTGAGGCCATCCCGCTTTTTGTAGACAGCTTTAACAATTTTATTTTACTCGATTGGAAGTATATTTATAAAGGTTCTATCCGAGATTTTTATCCAGATGTTAGCTTTTTAAAAGGGGCCAAACACGAGGTACAAGTGTATGCAGAAAATGTTAAATCTGCCTATAAAGACCAAGGCAGAACCATGGCCAAAAAAATCGGGAAATTGGTTCAGCCCAATGAATTAAAAGGCTTAATTGATTTTGCTTTTTTAGCCTTACACGGAAATTTTGGCGAAGATGGAACCATTCAAGGTTTATTAGAATGGCAAGGTATACCCTACTCTGGCTCGGGTATTTTACCTTCTGCCATTGGCATGAATAAACGTATTCAGAAAGACTGGATGCAAGCGGCAGGCATGAAGGTTCCAGCTTTTTATAGTTTTCATAAAAATGGTCTGAACCAATTAAAAACGCACTACCAGGAAGCCAAAGAAAAAGTGGGTTTTCCAATGGTAATTAAACCAGCCAATCAAGGCAGTTCTGTAGGTGTTAGCGTAATACAGACAGATAGCTTCAAAGCTTTTGAGCAAGCGGTTGAAAAAGCATTTTTTATTCAAAAAGTAATAGCCGCCGATTGGCTTGGAAAAAGCAAATTAGAGAAAACACAATTTATTCAAAAAATTACAGATGTTAAAGAAGGTATTGGTTTGCCAGTATGGGTAAACGAACAAATAGTTTACCATCCAGATGAGCTTTGGGCCTTATTCGACAAAACATTTAAGCAAAAAGATTTTATTTCTTTAGCCAGTGTTTACTCCGAAACTGAATGTTTAATAGAGGCATTTATTGAGGGACGTGAATTTTCTTGTATAGTACTTAGAAATGAAAATGGCTCTGCCGTAGCTTTGCCACCCACAGAAATTGTTAAAGGTGCAGAGGTTTATGATTACAAAAGCAAATACCTTCCTGGCCTTAGCAGAAAAATTACACCTATTCAAATTGAGGACGAAAAAATAGAGGAAATTAGAAGCGCTTGCTGCAAATTATTTAGCTATTTTAACTTTCATGTATATGCACGCATCGATGGCTTTATAAATACAAAAGGGGAGATTTTTTTGAACGACCCCAACACCACTTCTGGCATGATGCCTTCTTCTTTTTTCTTTCATCAAGCCGCAGAAATTGGACTAAACCCTTCTCAATTTTTAACTTATATCATCCGCACTTCGGTTCAAGAAAGAGCTAATAGCATTACCACTCATTATGCGCATGAAACTTTATTAAACCAAATAGATTTGCTTATAAAACAAAGCAAAACCAGCGGTGGCAAGAAAAAAAGAGTGGCTGTTTTTATGGGTGGATACAGCACCGAGCGCCATATTTCTGTTGAAAGCGGTAGAAATATTTATGAAAAATTAGCTTCGTCGGAAAAGTATGCTCCCTTCCCCGTATTTGTTACTGGTGATGATACCTCTCATGAGTTGTACCTGCTTCCAATACAGGTAATGTTAAAAGACAATGCAGATGATATTAGAGATAAGGTAATGAATTTTCATAGGCCAAATATCATGAATAGCATTACCAAAGAATGTGAAGATATATTGGGAAGGTACAGTAAAAACAATTTGCTTGAACCTAAGAAAATCACTTATAAGGAGCTTAAAAAATTAGCAGATACCGTCTTTATAGCCTTGCATGGCAGACCCGGTGAAGATGGCACTGTTCAGCAAGAATTAAACAAAATAAAGCTTCCGTTTAATGGCTCTGATGTAGCTAGTTCGCAAATTACCATCAATAAATATGTAACCAATTCGCTCCTTAAAAAGAAAGGCTTTTTGGTTGCAGATCATTTTTTGGTTCAAGAAAGCGACTTTTTAAAAGATGACATTGCGCTGTATCAAAAAATAGAGAAAATTGGATATCCTTTAATCGCTAAACCAGCAGATGACGGTTGTAGCAGTGCGGTAAAGAAAATTAAAAACAGAGCCGAATTAGCTGCGTATACAGCGGGTGTTTTTAGGCCTGCCATAGAACTTACCGATTCTATGCGCAAAGCACTTGGATTAAGTGCCAAAGAAGAGTTCCCTAAAAAATCATTTTTTCTAATAGAAAAATTTGTTGAAAAAGGAAAAGCCAAACACTTTTTAGAAGTTACAGGCGGGATGCTAACCCATTACAGAAAAGGCAAACTCTTTTATGAAATGTTTGAACCAAGTGAAACATTGGCAGAAAGCGAAATTTTAAGTTTAGAAGAAAAATTCTTAGCCGGACAAGGTCAGAATATTACCCCAGCAAGATACGCTGCTACACCCCTTGCCAATAAAAAAATTAGTGCTTTGGTACAAGAACAATTAAAAGCTGCTGCCAAGGTTTTGGGCATTGAAGGCTATTGTCGCATTGACGCTTTTGTTAGAATTTACAGCACAACTAAGGTAGAAGTTGTGATTATTGAAGCCAATTCATTGCCCGGCATGACACCCGCAACTGCCATCTTTCACCAATGTGCTTTAAACAATTATAAGCCCTACGAATTTATTGATGCCATTTTAAATTTTGGAGACCAACGCATAGAAAAAAACAAAAAGTAGAAGAGCGCTGAAAAATAATTCAAATTCCATTTTGATTTTACTATGTTTTAATTAATTTTACATTAAAATATATTCACGATGGAAGCAAATTTACTTACAAGCATTGTATTACCGGTTGCCTTAGGAATTATCATGTTAGGACTCGGATTGAGCCTTACAATAGAAGATTTTAAACGCGTTGCTTTATACCCAAGAGCCATTTTAATTGGCCTCTTTTGCCAAATGATTTTACTGCCTATTATCTGTTTTGGGGTTGCCATTGGCTTTCATTTACCACCTGAACTAGCAGTAGGTTTAATGTTGTTAGCCGCATCACCGGGTGGTCCAACCGCTAACTTATACAGTCATTTAGCCAAAGGCGATGTGGCCTTAAATATTAGCCTAACAGCCATTAATAGCTTGCTTACCTTATTTTCATTGCCCTTTATTGTGAATTTTGCCATTTCTTATTTCTTAGCGAGCGATCAAGCTGTTCCCATGCAGTTTAAAAAGATTATAGAAGTATTTTTAATCGTATTAATACCCGTAATTTTAGGCATGATTATTCATGCTAACAAACCAAAAATATCGGCAGGATTAGATAAACCTGTTCGCATTTTATCGGCCATGTTTTTAATCTTAATAATAGTGGCGGCGGTAGTAAAAGAAAAGGAAAACGTATTTACTTATTTCCAACAAGTAGGCTTGGCCGCTTTGGTATTTAATATTTTAAGCATGTTGTTGGGATATTTTATTCCACAACTTTTTTCGGTTCATAAAAAACAAGCCATATCAATTGGTATGGAAATTGGCATCCACAATGGAACTTTAGCCATTTACATTGCCTTAAATGTTTTGGGAAATAGTGTAATGAGCATCCCTCCTGCCATTTATAGTTTAATCATGTTTTTTACAGCCGCTATTTTTGGGTATATGGTGAACCAAAAACAAATTAAACCGTAAGGTATTTGTTAAATTATTATAGTACTTTTAGTATTTGTGATAATTATCATATGAACTTGAATGTTTACTGCTTACTTTTATAGAATAAAAAATTTAGAAAATATGAATCTACTAATAAACAATAGCAAAACAATTGCTAACATTCAGGATGATTTTCAATCACTTTTCCCCTACTTAAAAATTGAATTCTTTAAGGCTCAGCATCAATCTGGGGAACCTTCTGCCAAAGAGCATGTAATAAGTGGTTCACTCACATTACAGGAGCTTAATCCATCCTTAGTTTCAGGTGAAATAGAAGTAATATCTGGCTTAAAAGTTGGCGAATTGGAGCAATTATTTGCAGAAAAATTTGGTTTATCGGTTCAAGTCTTTCATAAATCAGGGAGCGTTTGGCTGCAAACAACACGCACCGACAATTGGACTTTAACCGAACAAAATAGACATGCTGAAGAAAAAGAACATCCTATTTCGGCTACCATAGTAGATTCGATGGATAGACAAGAATTAGAATAGCTATTTAACAACCTTTAGGATATAATAACTTGAAAAATGAAAGTATTTCTCAAGAGGCGTGGCATACCATGCCTCTTGAAACTATTTACAAAGAACTAGCCAGTTCTGCGCAGGGACTAGAAGAAACTGAAGTAGCAAAAAGGTTACTTTTTTATGGGCCAAATGAGTTACCACATGGAAAGAAAATAAACCTATTAAAAATTTTTGCAAGCCAATTTATAAATCCCCTCATTTTTATCTTGTTGGGGGCCGCGGCCGCCTCTTTTGCTTTTGGCGAAGCTAGCGACTCTATCTTTATTTTTTTGGTAATTGGAATAAACGCTATTATTGGAACCTACCAAGAATACAATGCAGAAAAAAGTGCCGAAGGCTTGCAGCACCTTATTAAAATAAAAGCCATTGTAAAGCGGAATGGTAAA
>JAUYMZ010000168.1 GCA_030699355.1 Bacteroidota bacterium
TAATTAATTGAATTTTTGTTGAATAACCCATATCTAGTATTTTAACTAGACGCAAAACTATAAAATAATCCGTAGATAGCAAGAGTTTTTTTTAAAAATCTAGTAAATGTCCAAAGTTGAGGGCTGGGCTTCAGCCCAGCCAAGCAGAAAATAGGAAAGAATGGAATTTTGCTTGAAGACCAATTTTGAACTATGAGTTATGAATTTAGAATTTCCCCTCCAAATACTCCTTAGCTTTTTGCTTATAATAGGGCTGCATTTCTAGCGGAACAGATTGCAATAAATCGGTATTCTTTTGGTTTTTACGCTCAAATTTTTCTAAATATTTTGGGTCAGGTTTCGGAATTTCTTTGCCTTTTGTTGCTTCGCGTTTCATTTCTTCTTCCTGCTTTTTCTCTGCCTTTTCATGCTCCAACAAGCGCGTTAAAATTTCTTGTTGGCGCATTAAAGTTTCTTGCGTTAAGCGTTTATTTACCAAATCTTTTTCGGTTTCTTCCATCATCTTTTGCAAATCGCCCAACTGTTTTCCTCCACCCATTTTTTCTTTTTCGAGAGCATCCATTTGACTTAACATTTTTTGCATTTGTTGTCTAATAGCCATTTGTTTGGCGGCCATGCGCGCAAACTGCTCTGTGCCAGGCTTAGTACTTTCGCCCTTACCATTTTTATTCATGCCCTCTTTCATCTGCTTATTCATTTCCTCCTGCATTTTCTTAAGCTGACTCATGCTTGGCTTGTTGCCTTTACCCGGTTTTTTGGATGGTTTCCCCTTACCTTGTTTTTTAGATTCTTTCTTCTCTTGAGATTGTTGCTGCATTTGCTGCAAAGCTTCACTTAGCAATAAACCCAGGTTATTCATACGGGTCATGGCATACTGCTGTTGCACCCTAATCTGTCCTTCATTTCTGGTAGAAAAACTATTATTGGCCTGATCCAAATGACTGTTTAATTTGGTTACTTCGCGGTTTACAAACGATTGGATAGCAGGAACACGTTTGCTTAAGGCCAACAAACTATCCTCTACCATGCGGGCATTATCTTTTATTGTTTTTTGCTCTTGAGCCATTTTAACAAATTGCGGATTATAGCCAGTTAATCCTTTCATTTGTTCCATTATATCTTCTTGGTCTTTGCTCAACTGAATCACATTCTCCAGAATTTCACGCAGGGCCTTTTCATCAATTTCTTCTTGCTCCTCCTCTTCTTTATCCATTTGCTCCTGCATTTTTTGTTGCATTTGCTCCATTTCATCGGCAGCTTCTTTTTGCGATTTACTGCTCTTTTTATTATTGCCCTTGCTTAATTCTTCTTTACTCTGTTGCAGCTTATCTTCTATTTTTTTCTCTGCCTCTTTGGTATCAGGTAGGTCCTTCGGATTTTCTAAATCTTTATTCTGCTTTTGCATATCCTGAATGTCTTTTTTTACATCCTCAAAAGCCTTGTTTAACTCATCCTGCTTCTTCAACAACTCCTCATTGCTCTTTTCCTTCTGCTCGGTTTCCTTCGACAATTCAGCTTGTTTTTGAGCCAAATCTTTCAGGTCTTTCATGGTTTGCTCCATTTTCTGATCCAAGGCCATTTCCTTGTACATTTCCAACATTCTATCTAGCTCTTTTTCTACATCTTTATTGTTTACATCCAACTTCTCAAGCTCTTTTTGAATTTGGTCTTTATTCTGCATTTTCACCATATCCTCAAGCTTCTTCATCAATTGCTTCATTTCGTCGGTAAGCATTTCTTCATACATTTTTTGAAGTTGCTCTTGCTTCTCCAAAATGCGCTGGTCTTCTTCTTTAAACGATTGTTCCTTTTGGTTTTTTTGCTTAAAATCTTGTTGCAATTCTTCTATTTTCTGAACCAAATCTTTTTGCCTTTTTTGCAATTGTTCTAGCTTTTTCTTTTCTTCAAAAGTAAGTGGCTGTTGCGATTTTAATTTCTTCTGTACCTCTTTTAAATCCTTCTGCAAATCTTTTGATTCTTTTAGTGCCTCCTCCATTTTTTGCTGCAATGCCTTACTATCTTGCTGCGCCTGCTCCTTCACTTCTTGCTTAGAAGGTGCCTTTAAAACAAAAGGTTTGGTTTGCGTAGATTTTGCTCCATACACGCCATCATTGTCCCATATTTCAAAATAATACGTAAGTTCATCCTCTAAATTTATATCTATTTCAAATAAGTTAAACACATGGGCAAAGTTTAATTGTTTGGCCATATCAATAGGTATGTTTTGAGAGACCAAACCTCTTTCCACCTTTTTAGGATCAGCCGATTTTAAAAATTTATAGTTGAAAGTGAGCTTACTCAATCCATGATCATCGGAGGCACTTCCACCAAAATACACTATTTTTCCAGTAATAGAATCCTTTTGCTCTTCCACACTAATTTGCGGATAAGCATCTGGAACCACCGAGATTTGAAAATACAAAGAATCGCCCTTAGCAACCGATTGATTGCTGAGCTTGATAGCATACGCATCGGAAGCAAAAAACTTTCTACTATACTGATAATGTATGCGGTCTTTGCTCTCTGCTCCTACTTCAAATTTGGTAAACTGCAAACGCAAATCATCGGTTTGCTTACCCGTAAAATTCCATTTAACAATGGTTCCTGCTGGTATTTGCAAATCTCCGGGATTGGTAATTGTTTCATCCTTTTGTTGCAAATACGAGGGGTAATCTAATTGAACCGAATACGATAAAATGATGGGACGTTTAAGCACATTTATTTGCTGCATAGCATCCTCAAAACCCAAGGCTTCTAAATAGAATGGCGTACTTTGTTGCATATTTTTAAACGTATAAGAAAAATGGGTAGCATCCAATTTTTCCATGCGATAAACTTGATTAAAAGCATGTACAAAAACTTCATTCGGAATTTCGGCTCCTTGAACCAGCACCTTTAATTCAAAATCTTGATATTGTTCTACCTCTAATTTATCGTTGCTAATTTCAAATACAAAGGGAGCCGGAACTTTAAAAACTTGGTTGTATTGAATAACACGCTGCGCGCCCTCGCTTAATAAATTGGGAGCACCAAGAATGGTTATAAATAACAACAAAACTGGCACAATTGCCCAGCGAGCATACTTTAAATTTTGTTTGTAATTTACCGCAGCGGTAAAAGGCAAAGGAGATAATTCTTGCGTTTTTTGTTGGATAGCTGCCTCTAGTAAACTATTGTTTTCTTCGGTTTGATCCAATAGTTGCAGGGCGTTCATCAACTTATCATTTACCTCCTTAAAATGCGACCCAATAATTTGTGCCGCTTGTGCATAAGAAATTTGTTTACCCATGCGCATTAACTGGGCCCAAGGAAACAAAATAAAACGTATGAATAAAAATAAGGAAAGCGCCAAAAACGAATAAAATAAAACCGCTCGGGTGCTGCTATTATACCTCCCAAAATATTCGAGTGCCGTAATGCTCAGAAAAAACAAAACAAATAATCCCACAAAAATAATACTACCTTTTAGCAACAAATTTTTGTAGTACTTCCTAATAAAAGCATCTAGTTTTTGTACCAGTAAATGATTCTCTAATTGCATACCCTATAAAACTTCCTTTATTTTAAAGTAAATATCATCTAAAACGCCATTATACCCCGGAATGATATCTATTTTATAAACATGTTTTAATTCTATGATAAATAATACCACAAATACCAAAATAATACTGAGGTAACTCAAAATTTTGAGTCGATAAAACCAGTGCTGATACTTGTTATTTGTGAACATCTTACAATTATACAGCAAAGCATTCAGAATAGCAGCCTAGTGCCAAAATTCTTACGATTCTTTGTCTACAAAGCTAAATGTGTTTCCATTAAATAATCCCAAATCACTTAGTTTCAAATGCGGAATTACCAATAAAGCCATAAAAGATAAACTCATAAAAGGAGCTGTTAAGCTAGCGCCTAAAACTTCTTTGCTAAACTTATCTAGGCGGGTATAATCGGCAGAAACCTGCCAGGCATCTAAATCACTCATTAAACCTGCAATGGGTAAAGGCAAAATATGATGTGCTGAGGCGTGGCATGCTGCCAAACCGCCTCGGGCTTCTATAACCAAGTTGATGGCCTTTACTAGCGATTCATCATCATAACCTACCGCAATGATATTATGGCTATCGTGTGCCACTGAGGAAGCAATTGCTCCTTGGTTCAAACCAAAATTTTTTACAAATGCTTTGGCCACTTTTGCTGGTTTATACCTATTTACTACTACCAACTTCAGGCAATCGTTTTGGGGGGTGCAATTGGCTTTTAACACATTTTCTCTCAGCGTGATTAACTGCCCATCTAAACATACCATTACAGGTTCCTCCATTGCTGGCTCATAGGCTAAATCTGATACTTGTATCGGTTCAGCCAAAAAATTATTACATATTTTGCTGGGCATTTTTAAACATAAAGATTGTCCGTTTTCTGCTACAAGTTTGCCTTTTATAAACGTTTTTACCACCTTCCAATCTTGTAAATTTTGTACCATAATAAAATCGGCCGAATCGCCCACTTGTAAAAGGCCGTGCTTGGTTTTATAATGCCAAGCGGGATTAAAACAAGCCACTTGTAAAACCTTAAATAAATTACAGCCCGCTTGCAATGCCCTTGCCACCAATTGATTAATATGTCCAAGTTCTAAAGAATCTGGGTGTTTATCATCCGAGCAAAACATAATTTGTTTGAAATAAGTATCCAATAAGGGAATGAGGGCATCAAAATTCTTGGCAGCACTGCCTTCTCTTATTAGTACATGCATCCCCAATTTAAGTTTCTCTTCTGCTTCTTCTAGGGTAAAACATTCGTGGTCGGTACTTATTCCGGCGTCAAAATAAGTTTGCAAAGCTGCCCCGCGCAAACCAGGAGCATGGCCATCTACGGGTTTATTTAGTGCATGGGCGGCGGCTATTTTCTGCATTACCTCGGTATTTGCCTGCAACACCCCCGGAAAATTCATCATTTCTGAGAGGTAATAAATATCTGGATTGGCCAATAAACTTTCCACCTCAGCTACATCCAAGCTGGCACCTGCTGTCTCAAAAATGGTGGCAGGCACACAAGAAGGCGCACCAAAATAAAAATAAAAAGGCACTTGCTTCCCATTTTCTATCATGTAATTTACACCCGCCATCCCTAACACATTGGCTATTTCGTGCGGGTCGCTTATACTTGCCACCGTACCATGTGTGAGCGCCATACGCGCAAATTCGGCAGGCGATAGTAAGGAACTCTCTATGTGCACATGCGCATCTATAAATCCGGGTAAGATATAATGGTTTGGCGCACTTAAACATTCATGAATAGCCAAAATCTTTTCGTCTTGAACCCATATTTCTGCTGGGAAAATGCGTTGGTTCAGCACATCTATGTATTGACCCAAATGTTTTTCTATCATCGCTTTAATTCTTCTACATGAAACTGAAATGGCATAAAAGCGAGTGTACCTTGCTTGGCAATCCAAATCTTGCCTCCCTCGCCTTGTAAAATGGTTCTAATTGGCTTGCCAAACTGTTTTTCATATTCGGTTAAACTTTGCAGGCAAGCGCCGCAGCTCACAATAGGATTTGTTATTTCATAGTCTTTGGCCTTAGCCACAATGGCCATGGTTTTAACGGCCACGCCTGGGTAGTTTGCCCCCGCGTAAAAAATGGCTACACGTTCTGCACACAATCCGCTTGGGTAAGCCATGTTTTCCTGATTATTCCCTTTAACCAATATTCCATTTTCTAATAATAAAACACAGCCCACCAAAAACCTTGAATAAGGTGCGTAAGCACATTCCATCGCTTCTTTGGCCAATGCCAATAAGTTCTGGTCTTCTGCACATAGCTCTACTTCAGAATCGTATACTTCTATGGCAATTTCTTTCTTTAAAATTTGCATCACTCAAATAATTATAGGGTAATTGATGGTGTAAGATAGAAATAAATTGGCAACACACAAAATGTTTTGGTTTTTGGTCTGAATAAATTTCTACCTATTTTCTCTTTTTAAATACCGTTTGTTTATGTGCGTGCTCAACCCTATTTTTGCACGGCAAATAACAAAAGGTTTTATTTGCCATGTTTCAAGACAACAAAAAATTTTTCGGTGAGGGCTTAACGTACGATGATGTGCTTCTCTTGCCAGCCTATTCTGAGGTACTTCCACGTGAGGTAATCACAGCCACACAACTTTCTAGAAATATTCGTATCAATATACCCATGCTTTCTGCTGCCATGGATACGGTAACAGAATCTAGGTTGGCTATTGCTTTAGCTCAACAAGGTGGAGTGGGCATTTTGCATAAAAACATGAGTATAGATCGCCAAGCAGAAGAGGTAAGAAAAGTAAAGCGCAGTGAAAGTGGAATGATTATAGACCCACTTACCTTAAACGATACGGCCACCCTGAAAGATGCACAACGAATGATGCTGGAAAATAAAATTGGTGGTATACCTATTGTAAATGATGCTGGCAAATTGGTTGGTATTTTAACCAACCGCGACCTTCGTTTTGAAAAGGATTTACACAAAGGTGTTTCGCTTATTATGACCAAAGAGCGTTTAATTACTGCACCTGAAGGAACTGATTTAAAACAAGCAGAAAGTATTTTACAACAATATAAAATTGAAAAATTACCTGTAGTTGATAAAGATGGCAAACTAAAAGGCTTAATTACCTACAAAGATATTCTTAAAATAAAAGACCATCCCATGGGTTGCAAAGACAAACATGGTAGGTTAATTGTAGGTGCAGCGGTTGGAGTTGCTTCTGAAACTGAAGATAGAATTGCAGCCTTGGTAAAGGCAGGGGTAGATGTGGTAATTATTGATACTGCTCACGGACATTCACGTGGGGTTATGAATGAAGTTCAACGACTGCGTAAATCATTTACCAATATTGATATTATTGCCGGAAATATTGCCACAGGAGAGGCAGCAAAAGCACTTGTTGATATGGGTGTAGACGCAGTTAAAGTGGGTGTTGGACCAGGTTCTATTTGCACAACCAGAATTATTGCCGGAATTGGTGTACCGCAACTTACCGCCGTATATGAAGCAGCTAAAGCCATCAAAGGTAGCGGCGTGCCAATCATTGCAGATGGTGGCATCAGATACAGTGGCGATTTGGTTAAGGCCATCGCGGCAGGTGCAAGCACCGTTATGAGTGGTTCTATCTTTGCCGGCGTAGAGGAAAGTCCGGGTGAAACCATCATTTATGAAGGTCGTAAATTTAAATCGTACCGAGGCATGGGCTCAATAGAAGCCATGAAAGAAGGTAGCAAAGACCGTTATTTCCAAGATGCAGAAGATGAAATTGCCAAATTAGTTCCCGAAGGAATTGTAGGTATTGTGCCTTTTAAAGGTTTGTTAAAGGAGGTAGTTTATCAATTTGTAGGTGGCTTGCGCGCTGGTATGGGTTATTGCGGCGCCAAAACTATTGAAGACCTTCAAGAAAATGGCAAGTTTATTAAAATAACCACTGCCGGTTCTAAGGAAAGTCATGCCCACGATATTACCATTACCAAAGAAGCGCCTAATTATAGTAGGAACTAATAAATAAACCGCTTATTTTGCCAACGTTTATTTGAAAAAATGATAGAATTACAAGGCGATTACAACAGGTACTTTAAACAACAGTTTGATACCACAACCGAATTTATTATCCCTTTTATCGAAAAAGAAAAAAAAATCGAAAAGGGTATGCGCTTCCTAGAAGTAGGAAGTGGATATGGTGGCGTATGTAAAGCTTTTATTGAAGCTGGCTGCAAAATTACAGGCATCGAATTACTAGGCTGGGCCAGCGATATCTCTAAAGATTTCTTAAAAGAAGACCTAGCCAATGGTAATGCGCAAATCTTAAATAAAAACGTTTACGAAATTAATCCTGATACAGACCTCGATGAAAAGTTCGACATCATCTTGCTAAAAGATACCATTGAGCATATTCACGACCAAGCCAAATTTGTTAAGCATATCATTCATTTTTTAAAGCCTAACGGCGTCATCTTTTTTGCTTTCCCACCTTGGATGATGCCTTTTGGTGGTCACCAACAAAGTTTAGATAGCAAATTTTTAGACAAACTCCCCTATTTTCACCTTTTGCCAAATTTTATGTACACAGGATTAATGCGGGCATTTGGTGAGGTAGAGGGCAGAATTGTAGATGTATTGGAAGTAAAAGAAACGCAAATTAGCATCAATAGGTTTGAGCGTATTACCCGTGAGGCAGGATTTGAAATTGCACAAAGAGATTTTTGGTTTATCAACCCAAGTTATAAATATAAATTTGGAGCTAAGCCTAAAAAACAAAACGCCCTCATTGCCTCCATACCTTGGTTCAGAGATTTTGTAACTACTACCTGCTATTATGTGCTAAAGAAAAAAGGTTCGGTCTGAACCAAATTCTTTTAGCTACACAAACCGTCATCAGAAATTACTTCAGGTGTTGGTTCATACAAGAAACCTTTATCATAAACACGTTTTAGTTTAAAATCGCGCATGGGCGATACCACCAAAGGTACTTTTTCGATGGTTACCGAAGAGGTATCCAATCCAAATGCCTTTTCCTCACTTAAACTTAGGCTATCTATAGCAAAATAGGCTTGCATAATAAAACGCTCTATACCCATTAAATCATTTTCATTAGAAAGGTGGCGCTTTAAAACAACAAACCTAAAATCACCCGTAACTTTTTGGTCGCGGAGCGAGGTATATCTTGAAGTAACATCTATCTCCCCATTTTTAACCAACTCTTCTACCACTTTTCTAAAGTAGAAATTAATCTTTTGCTCTACCCTAAACCCAAGTCGAAACTCTACCCTAACCACATCATTGGCTACAATATGATCCACTTTGTACTCCATCGTATAAGGCTGATCATCTACATGAATGTGAACCAACCAATAAACATCTGCACGCTTGGGCCTTTTCTGAAAAATAGAATACATTACTTTATTTTCTATTTCGTATAAATGGTCGGCACTGGTGAGATATACCAAATGGGTAGCATATTTCGATAAAGATTCGTCTATACTTAACTGATGCAATTTAGGTAAGTACTCGCGCAGGTTCACAAACTCTGTTAAACGGTTTTTAATTTTTCTACCCTTGTACCACACCCACATAACAAACATAAACGACATAGAAACGAGTAGGGTCATCCAACCTCCTGCCGGAATTTTTACTATGTTGGCAACCAAAAATGCCCCTTCAATGGTTAGGTAAACCAATAATAGTAGAACCAATAATATGGAAGGTGTTTTTCTTCGTTCTAAAAAATTAACCAATAAAATGGTGGTCATGAGCATGGTAATAACAATAGCCAAACCATAAGCAGCTTCCATGGCGCTCGACTCTTTAAAATACAATACAATGGCAATACAGCCAACCCATAAAATCCAATTTACACTTGGCACATAAATTTGCCCTTTTAATTCGGAAGGAAATTTAATTTTTACTTTTGGCCACACATTGAGGCGAATGGCTTCTGATACTAAAGTATAAGAACCCGTAATCATGGCTTGCGAGGCAATAATGGTAGCCATGGTTGCTATAATTACCCCAATAAGCAAAAACCACTCGGGCATAATAGCGTAAAAAGGGTTTACATCTGGCATGGGCGATCCAATGTGATTGAGGAGATAAGCCCCTTGTCCGAAATAGTTTAACAACAAAGCACTCTTCACAAAAATCCAACTTACCTGAATATTTTGTTTGCCACAATGTCCCATATCGGAGTATAGCGCTTCTGCCCCGGTAGTACATAAGAAAACAGCACCCAATAACCAGAAACCATTTGGGTAAACAGTTAATAATTCGTAAGCATACATTGGGTTCAGGGCTCTAAAAATACCCGTATTGGCTCCAAGGCCCATTACGCCAAGTACGCCTAACATACCAAACCAAATAATCATTACCGGACCAAACATTTTTCCTACAATGGAAGTTCCCATGCGTTGCATTAAGAAAATACCGGTGATAATGGCAATAACAATGGGGATGGTGGGTAAATCTGGGTAACGAATGGTTAAACCTTCGATGGCCGAGGAAACCGAAATGGGAGGTGTAATCATACCATCGGCAAGCAGGGCACAGCCCCCAATAATAGCAGGCACAATAAGAAAAGGTTTTCGGCGCCTTACCAAAGCAAAGAGGGCAAAAATGCCCCCTTCACCATTATTATCTGCATTTAAAACAATGCTTACATATTTTACTGAAGTTTGAAGCGTGAGTGTCCAGAAAATACACGACAAACCCCCAAGAATAAGTAATTCAGAAATCTCTTTTCCATGAATAATAGCCTTGAATACATATAACGGGGAGGTTCCAATATCTCCGTATATAATGCCTAGGGCCACAACTAAGCCTGCTAAAGAAAGCTGTTGTTTTGCATGATGATTCCCACTCACAATATAAAAATTAGGCTACAAATGTAGGAACTACAAACAATTATCAAAGAAAAAACGTGAATACTTTAATTGGCCATTTCACTAATGAAATGAATATGCATTAAATGTAAATCATCTTTGCTAAATTCCTCACCGTATTCTTTTAAGGCAGCCTCTAACACATTTTCGTTTGTTTTTCTAAAAAAGTCCATTACCTCTTCCAAAATATCCTCTTCGGTAAGTTCTTTTACGTACCTGCTAAGGTTTAGCTTGGTTCCACTATTCACAATATTCTCAATTTCAACGAGAATTTCATCCTTCTTTAAACCTTGTCCACGAGCAATATCATCTAAAGATACGCGCTTATCAATATTGGTGATGATGGCAATTTTGCGGGCCGATTTGTTTACCACAGATTTAATGGTAACATCTTCGGTACGCTCAATATTATTTTCTTTAACGTATTTATCAATAACCGCTAAGAACTCTTTTCCAAATTTGGCTGCTTTTCCTGTACTTACCCCACTTACCTTAGAAAGTTCTTCCATGGTAATAGGATATTTAAAGGCCATTTCTTGAAGTGATGGCTCTTGGAAAACAATATAAGGAGGCAGGTTTTTGGCCTTAGCCACTTTTTTACATAAATCTTTTAAAATACTATATAAAACTTCGTCGTATACGGCCTCAACCTGACTATCGTCTTCTTCCATATCTGTATGTCTTTCGAACTTACGGTCTATGGCCATTTCAAACTTGGTAGGTTTTTTAAGGAATGCCTCCCCTGCCTCATTAATGGCTAAAAGGCCATAATTTTCGATATTTTTGGTAAGCATACCACGGAGTAAAAGCTGACGAATAACCGACTTCCAATAATTATCATCATTGTCTTTCCCAATCCCAAAAAGTTTCAACTCATGGTGACCACTCATGGCAACTTCATGTGTTTTGCTACCTATTAATATATCAACACAATGTTTTAAGTTATATTTTCCTTTTATTTCTTTAACCAATTTTAAGGCATGAACGGCAGCTTCTTTGGCATCTACTTTTTCTTTAGGATGGCGACAATTATCGCACATTTTATTACAATCCTTTTCTGGGAATTCTTCTCCAAAATAGTGTAATAAAAATTTTCTTCTACAAGCTGCAGATTCGGCGAAGGCTTCGGTTTCAAAAATGAGCAATTCGCCAATTTCGCGCTCGGCTACAGGTTTATCTTTTAAAAACTTCTCTAATTTCTCAATATCTGCAGGGTTATAAAATAAGATA
>JAUYMZ010000176.1 GCA_030699355.1 Bacteroidota bacterium
AATCTGTGATGGATTTGAAATTTTTAAGGCTATTTTCAATGTCTTTTTGATTGTTCTTAAGCGTAAGGCTCAGCGCTTCCATATTGGTGGTAATATTGCCAATTTTATTTTTTTCTGCCATAATAATGGCATCTAATTGTTTGCTGGTATTGTTTAAGCTGTGAAGAATGCCCGCTAAATCGGCTATGCCATGCGAAAGATTATTGGTGCCACCATTGGCTAACACTTTTTCAAATTCGCCCAACACATGATTTAAAGAAACCATCACATTTTCGGCTTTATTTTTAACCGGGGTAATCATTTCTGTAATAGATGCGGTAAGGCTGGTTTCTTCTGAACCAATAAGGGTGTCGCCTTCAGCTATTGGATCAACCAAAGAAGGGATGTTGAGCGAAATGGCTTTACCTCCCAATAAATCCATGCTTACAATCATGGCTTCACTGCTTTTAGATAAAATAATTTTGTTATCGATGAGCAGGGTAGCTAGAATTTTGTTGGCGCTATCGGTTCGGATCAGACTTAATTTTTCTACCTGACCAACTTTGAGTCCTTTAAAATAGATAGGTGTAGATTTTACAATACCGTCAATTTTGTTGTAGGTAACGTAATAGGTATTGAGGGAAGAAAAAAGTCTTTTGCCACGCAAAAAATTGTAGCCAAAGTATAATGCTGCCAGAGAGAAGGCTGCAAATAAACCAATTTTAAATTCTTTAGTTATTTTCAAAGCAAATTCTTTTTAGCAAAAATAATGAATTTGCGCACCTATGCTAATTAATCTTATTGGAAGAAACCGCTTCGTAGGTTTTTTTGTAATCTAAAATGGCATCTACCACGCCATCCGACATTTTATTAACACCTTCTTTGCTTGTTAAAAATGCCCTGTCTTTGGCATTACTTAAGAAACCGGTTTCTATTAAAATACTAGGCATTTTGGTTTTCCATAATACCACAAAGCCCGCTTGTTTAACGCCTCTGCTTGGTCTTTTAATTTTTTCACTAAGCTGAGATTCTACCTTGGCTGCTAATTTTATGCTTTGTTCCATGTGCGCATTTTGGAACAAAGAGAAGTAAATATGTGATTCAGGCGATTTTGGGTCAAAACCTTCATATTGTGTTAAATAATCATCTTCTAATAAAACCACCTCATTTTCTCTTTTAGCCACATCCAAATTTCCTGCGCTTTGGTTTAATCCCATAGCAAACGTTTCTGTGCCAAGAACGGCGGTGTTTTTAGTTGAATTACAGTGAATAGAGATAAATAAATCTGCATTGTTTTTATTAGCAATGGCAGCACGTTCCCATAAGTTAACAAACTTATCCCCCGAGCGGGTATAAATAATTTTTATGTCGGGCGATTGTTCCTTTAACTTTGTGCCTATGGCAAGAGCAATAGCTAAAGTTACTTCTTTTTCTTTTACCCCATCGTGCACACATCCGGGGTCGTGCCCGCCATGTCCCGCATCAATTACTACCGTTGAAATATTTTTTTTATAAATTTTCTTCTCTGAAAGCGGCGTATATGCAGATAAAATTAAAGCGACCAATAATGGCACAATTATTTCCCATTTCGGTAAATTAAATACTTTCTTTAGATTTGTCTCCAACATTGAAATATTCTTTTTCATATCATTCGACTTTAAGGCCTAGGTGGCGTTTTTGTTTATTTCTGTCCGTTTATTTATTGTTAACGGTTGCTTATCCTATTTGTGCCGTAAATGCCAATTCAACTACAAAATTAAGCACTTTATCAGCCATAACTGCAAATAAAATAAGTAACTATTTTTTAACTATCAATCAATCAGCTTATTATAATATTCCAGATTCTGCTAAAAATACCCAAATAAGCTTGGCAGATTCAAGTTTGGTAGATAGTAATTATTTACCAAGAACATCCTCTGCCATAAAAGATAAAGTCAAATACAAGGCCAAAGACTCTATTGTTTATGTGGCAGGTGATAAAGTGGCCACCTTATATAAGAGTGCCGAAATAAATTTTGAGAACTATGAAATGAAATCGGCAATTATCAAAATTGACCTAGATAAAAGTTTGGTAAATGCTACGGGCGAAAAAGACAGTGTAGGCAAATTGGTCAATACTCCGCAGTTTAAGCAAGGTGCCGATACATATAATATAGACGAGGTAACATTTAATTACCAAAGCAAACGTGGTTTGATGCGCGAATTTAGAACCCAAGAAGGAGAAGGTTTTATTAGAGGCGAGCGTGTAAAACGAGATGAGTTTAATAATTTTTACATCAGAGATAGTTATTATACCACCTGCGATGCCCATGAGCCACACTTTGCCATTAATGCTAAAAAGCTTAAAGTAATTCCGGGTTCTAAAGTAATTACTGGTCCGGCTAATCTATCAATAGCCGGAGTTAAAACGCCCTTGTTTGTTCCATTTGGAATTTTCCCCCTTAAGCGCGGACAACAATCAGGTATTATTATTCCGGCTTACGGTAATGCTGCCGGTAGGGGATTCTTTTTAAGACAAGGTGGGTACTATTTAGGAATGGGTGAAAAAGCCGATTTAGCTATTTTGGGAGATATATATGCCAACCTTAGTTGGCAATTGGGTGGCCGAATGAATTACAATAATAGGTACCACTACCAAGGAAATTTAAATGCCAACTTTGCTTACAATAAAACAGGAATGCCAGAAGATCCCAACTACCAAGAGTTTAATACGTTTAATATTAATTGGCGCCATACCATGGACCAAAAAGCCAGGCCTGGAACTTCTTTTGGAGCTGATGTGAATTTAGTTGGAAATCAATATTTAGCTTTTAATACCTATTCTACCACCAATACAGCATTTAACAATAATATAAACTCTTCAGTAAATTTTGCAAAGTCGTTTGCCAAAGGGAAATATAATTTAAATGCTACCACCCGAGCTTCTCAAAATACCCAAACAAGGGATGTAGCAATCACTTTGCCGGATTTAACATTCTCTGTTGCCTCGTTTCAGCCTTTTAAACCTAAATGGAAACCAACTGCTGATAAATGGTATGAAAAAACTTCGGTGAATTATTTGGGTTCGGTTCAAAACTTAATAAATACCAAAGACACTTTGTTGTTTAGAAATAGAAACGGAGCAGATACCAAGCTGTTTTTTGATTCGGTGATGCGCAATGGCGCACGTCATAATATTGGCATACAAAACTCGATTAATGTGTTTAAATTCTATACCTTCTCTGTTTCGGCAGATTATAATGAGGTGTGGACATTAAAAACGGTAGATAAAACCTTTGATGAAGAACAGAAAATTGTTCGAACCAATGTGGTAAATGGCTTTGAGCGTGCCTACCAATATTCGTTAAGAGGCGGTTTGTCTACACGTTATTATGGGATGGTGCAATTTAAGAAAACCCGATTAAAAGCCATAAGGCATGTGATTAACCCCGATTTAAGTTTTAGTTATGTGCCAGATTTTGGTAAACCCAATTATGGTTATTATAGAGAGGTGAAAGTAGATACAACCGGACGAACGACTCAGTATTCTGTAT
>JAUYMZ010000193.1 GCA_030699355.1 Bacteroidota bacterium
GGCTAGCGCCCCTTTTGGTTTGAATACTGTTGTGCGTTTGGCTACTGAGATGTCAGGGCTAGCGCCCCTTTTGGGTTTTTCATTTGGTTGTATGTTTGGCTACTGAGATATCAGGGCTATCGCACCTTTTGGTTTAGATTCGGTTGTATGTTTGGCTACTGAGATGTCAGGGCTAACGCCCCTTTTGGTTTGAATACTGTTGTGCGTTTGGCTACTGAGATGTCAGGGCTAGCGCCCCTTTTGAGTTTTCCTTTTGGGGCATTTTTGGCTACTGAGATTGCAGGGCTAACGCCCCTTTTGGGTTTTAATTTAGGGTAATGGTTTTTTTTGGCGTAGCCCAAAAAAACAACGAGGTTAAAAGGGGCGTTAGCCCTGCAATCTCAGTAGTAACGCAAACGCGCACATATATTAAAGGGGCTTTAGCCCTGACATCTTAGTAGCAACGAAAATGAGTAAATAAATAAAAAGGGGCTTTAGCCCTGACATCTCAGTAGCAACGCAAACGCGCACATAAATTAAAAGGGGCGCTAGCCCTGACATCTCAGTAGCAAATCATCCCGATGATGCCAATTAAAAGGGGCGTTAGCCCTGACATCTTAATAGCTACGCAAACTGGTATCTACAACACAAACTCTTCCAAATAACTTGGTATTACCGCTTCGCAGAGGTCTTTGGCTTGAACCGAAGATTGCATGGCTTGTAATTGGGGTTCTTCGCCATGAACTAGAAACACTTTCTTTAGTTTTTTGCCTGCTTTTTTGCTGGCATGCGCCGTAGATTCTATGTAGTTAAAAACTTCGTCGTGGTCTGGGTGTGAGCTAAAAACATCGGTTCTCGAAATTTGTGCAAACACGCGCTTCTCGCGGTTCTTAATTTGTATGCTGGGCTGTCCTTGCAATAATCTATGTCCGAGTGTGCCTTCTGCACAAAAGCCAGCAATGAGAATGGTAGAGTAGGGGTTTTCTATATTATTGCTCACATGCTCTTGAATACGGCCTCCTTCAACCATGCCGGCCGCCGAAATAATAATACATGGGTCGAAATAATGCATCAATTCCTCATGTTCATCCATTCCTTCTAGGTATTGGATATTCGAAAAATGAAACAAACTTCCATGGTCTTGCATAAATTGTTGCGCCTCTTGGTTTAATAAGTGCGCATGACGTTCATAAACGGGTGTGCTTTTTATGGCCAACGGACTATCCACAAATACTTTTAACCAATCTGGAATGAGGCCTTTTTTCTTCAATTGATTAATGGTAAAAACTACGGCTTGGGTTCGGCCCACACTAAATGCTGGAATAACCAAACGGCCTCTAAAATCTATGCAGGTTTTTTGGATATATGGCATTATTTCTTCCTCGGCATCACTACCCGAAAAATGTTTTCTGCCACCGTAAGTAGATTCTGTAATGAGGTAATCTACCTGCTCAAAAATCTCTCCATTGCGCACCAATTTGCTATTGGCTCGGCCCAAATCGCCCGAAAATCCAACACGGGTTTCTTTACCATTTTCTGTTACTTTTACTTCAATGCTTGCAGCGCCTAGTAAATGTCCCGCTTCAATAAATGTAATGCTTAGGTGCTTATTTATTTGAAACTCTTTGTGAAAGGGAATGGTGAAAAATTGATCTACCGTTTGCTTCACATTTTTTTCGGAAAATAGCGGTTTCGGAATTTGGTCGCGACGGGTTTTTTTGGATCGGCCCAAACTTTTACGGTATTGGTTGAGCTGAATATTGGCGCTATCATACAACAAATAAGCGGTAAGCTCTGCGGTGGCTGGCGTACACATTATATTGCCTTTAAATCCTTGCTGAACCAAAGTAGGCAGGTTGCCAGAATGGTCGATATGGGCATGAGTTAGTAAAACCAAATCGATGCTTACGGGTTCGAAAGGAAATAAATTAGCTTGAGCAACAGGATTTTTTTTTACCTCATAATCCATTCCACAATCAATTAATATGTTATACCCATTATCCAATGTGAGCAAAAACATGCTTCCTGTAACCTGCTTAGCCGCCCCTAAAAAACTTAATTTCATTTATGTATTCTTTGCTTGAACCTATTTTTTTTGAATCGCAAAGAAAGGAAATTCCTTAACTTTGTTTTTAAATTATATTCCATGCTAACGATTTTATCAAAACAAAGTTCTCTTGTTTCAGATTTTTTATCAGAAATACGCGATGTTTCGGTTCAGCAAAACCGATTAAGATTTAGAAAAAATGTAGAGCGAATTGGAGAAATTTTGGCCTATGAGATTAGCAAGGATTTAGCTAGAAAAGAAGTAGACATTCAAACACCTTTAGGCAAACACAAGGCTCAAGTTTTGCTTGAGCAGCCTGTATTGGCTACAGTTTTACGTGCCGGATTAGCTCTTCATCAGGGCTTTTTAAACTATTTTGATCAATCAGATTGCGCCTATGTTTCGGCTTATAGAAAACATACTTCGGCACACGAATTTGAAATTGTAGTAGAGTATTTAGCTGCGCCAGATTTAAAAGATAAAACCTTAATTTTAATAGATCCAATGTTAGCAACGGGTCAATCTATGTATCTTACTTATAAGGCTTTACTTACAAAAGGAAAGCCAAAAAGACTTATCATTGCTGGTTTAATTGGCAGCGAACAGGGTTTGGCTTACCTTCAAAAAAACTTGCCTGATGCATCTATTTATGTGGCAGATATTGATGCCGAATTGGATATTAATTCTTATATCGTACCCGGCTTAGGCGACGCTGGCGATTTGGCTTACGGCGAAAAGTTATAACTTAAGGAATATCAATTACGGCATAGGTGGCATAACCCTTGGCCACTAAAACGTCGTTTCCATTATTGTTTACAAATATCTCGGCTTCGGCAAAATGTAGTTTTTGTCCGGCTTTAATTACATAGCCTTTGCAATAGGCAATATTGCCCACGCCCGGGTTTAAATACGAAATTTTCATCTCTACGGTTACCACTGATTGTCCGACACCAGCCAAAGTAAAGCTTGCAAAACCCGCCACTAAATCGGCTAAAGTTGCGGTAACACCGCCATGTAAAAAGCCTATGTGTTGTCGGTGATGAGGTTCAATTTGTAGCGTTCCCTCTGCATATCCAGGTTCAATTTTATGAATTTGAAAGCCAAGGTGCTGCATGAAATGATTTTCTTTCATTTTTTCATGCACTAAGTTCAAATAATCGGGGTTTTTTGGTTTAAATTGATTCACTCTTTTATTTTTTGATAGGGTTTTACTACTTTGCGAAGGTAAGAACAAGAATCGTGCAATCCATAACCAACAAAATCTATTCAGATAATTTATTTCAAGAGTCGCACACAGGCGAATACGAACATACACTCTTTTTTGAGGCCAATCATATTAGTTCGGTGGTGTGTGACCCTAAAAATAATCAAGTATTACAATTGGCAATATTTACCGCTCCCGATGTAAACTTTTTGTTGTTGAGCTACGATGATTTAAAAACGATAGTGCCTCTCATGGATTGCTTAAAACCTAAATATAAAGAGCGAAAAGTTGTTATTTCATCGCACCAGGTGAGTTTGGTTCCAGAATCATTATTAAACGTTGTAGAAACAGAAGTTTATTATGGTTTGAACCAAAAAATAATGCCTATGTCGCAGGTTTTATATTGTAAAATGCATGTGCAACAAACGGCAGCCTTGTTTAATGTGCGAAATGAATTAATGAAACTGATTCGTTTTGGAATGCCTATGGTTGATGTGTACCATGGTTCTTTGTTGTTTATAAAAGCAGTAGAATCGCAGGGTTTTGAAAATGCCAGTAATAAAATGCACATTCAGGTGCATGCAGGCTATGTTGAAATTTTAAATTTGGATCAGCAAATTAAATTTTATAACACTTTTACTTTTGAAACAGAAACTGAAATAGTTTATTACCTCTTAGCGGCGGCCGAGCATTTGCAGATTTCGCATGCTTGCGATGTGGTGTTATATGGCAACTCATCGCATCTTGCAGAATTGTATAACTTATTGCAAAAGTATGTGCGTTCGGTTCAGTACGGAATAAAACCTAAATTGTATACCTATCCGCTCAGTTTTAAACAGTTTGGAGAACATCAGTTTTTCAATGAATCTGCTGCTTTGTTGTGCGTATAATTGGCGGAGATAAAGGGGGAATTACCATACAAGCTCCCACAAATTTACCAGTGCGCCCCACCACAGATAGGGCCAAAGAGAGCTTGTTTAATATTTTGCAAAATCAATTCAATTTTGAAGATTTAAGCGTACTTGAACTCTTTGCCGGCACTGGAAATATAAGCTACGAATTTGCCAGCAGAGGAGCCCAAAGGGTAATGAGTGTAGATAAAGATGCAGGCTGCGTGATGTTTATGAAGCAAATGGTTAAAAAGTTAGCTTTTAACACCATGGAAGTGCGTAAACAAGATGCCTTTACTTACCTTCAACAATGCCACGAAAGTTTCCATATCATCTTTGCGGATGCCCCATACGCCCTGCCTCGAATAAGCGAATTACCCAGCCTCATTTTTGATAAAGGCCTTTTACTGCCCAATGGTATGCTTATATTAGAACATGGCAGCCTTTTAAAAATGGAGCAGCATCCCCGCTTCAAAGAATCCCGCGCCTACGGCCAATCCACCTTCACCTTCTTTATGTAATGCCACTAATTTGCACGAATAACATCGCCACGAATGCACGAATAGTATTGCCACGAATGCACGAATAACATCGCCACGAATGCACGAATATTTTTTACCTGCGGCGGGAATTTGTATTGCCACGAATTAAAAAAGGCCAGCTGCCAGTTGCCAGCTGCCAGAGGCTTTCTGCCACGAATATTTTTTACCTGCGGAGGGAATGTGTATTACCACGAATTAAAAAAGGCCAGCAGCCAGTTGCCAGCTGCCAGAAGCATTGTGCCACGAATGGATTTTGCCCGCGGTGAAGTTTTATTTACTTTTTTATTTTATAAAACACACAGGAATTTAACAATTGGATTTGTTGTGTTTGTGATTTGAGAAAATAATGTTAAATTTATTGATGAAACTTTACAGATGTGAAAAACATTTGTAAAACGTGCTTTAAAACAATCGATTACAAATTACTTAATAACTACCCAAATGAATGATTTAATTTACAAAGATGAAAGTTTTGCCATTATTGGCAAATGTATGGAGGTGCATAATTATCTTGGATCCGGTTTCCTTGAAATTGTTTACAAGGACGCACTTGCCTATGAATTTAAAAAGGCAGGAATTCCTTTTGAACGCGAAAAGCACTATGAAGTAAATTACAAAGACGTAATTTTGCCCCATCAATTTATTGCTGATTTTGTAGTCTATGGCAAAATTATTTTAGAGGTAAAAGGCATTAAAAATCTCCCAAATGAAATTACAGCACAAGTTATCAATTACCTAAAGGTTTCTAATAATAAATTGGGTTTACTCATCAATTTTGGCGAGCCTCAATTAAATTATAAACGAATTGTGTTTTGAGACAAATTATTATTTCTAAATACACCTCTCAAATTTTTGCTAAAAGATAAGCACCCCGCAGCAGGAAAAAATATTCGTGGCAGAAAAGCCTCTGGCTTCTAGCTCCTGGCTTTTAGATTCGTGTCAATAGACGTACCCGCCGCAGGTAAAAAATATTCGTGCATCCGTGGCAATATTATTCGTGCATCCGTGGCAATACTATTCGTGCA
>JAUYMZ010000197.1 GCA_030699355.1 Bacteroidota bacterium
AAAGATTCCGATATGCTGAAAAAATTTGCAAACAATTGTTCTTATGAAAAACGACAAGATAGAACTAATTTTAATGAAGATTTCGAATTTGTTTTTGACTAAAGTTGACGCGTATGCCCGCTGGGGTTTTTGCAGGCCCAATTTTGAAAGAATTGCTCGTCCAAATATTCAACATAAAACACAAAATTCGTTTGGGGCAGAAACAAAAAGCCAGAAGCAAGAGGCCAGATGCCTTTGGTAACCGAAGCTTTAGCGTAGGATACCAGCTGCCTTTGGTAACCGAAGCTTTAGCGTAGGATACCAGCAGCCCAAAATATCGAACCCCGAACGCTGAATTTAGAATGTCGAAGGAACAAAAACTATGGTCTATGGAATATGAGATAATATCTTTCTTAATTATCTGTTACTATGAGTGTTTTTTCAATGGTATAAGAATCATTATTACTTGATACTCTTAAAATATAAATTCCTGCATTTAAATTTTCTCTTGAAATAAGTACTGAGTTTCCATTAATGTTTTCAATGGTTTTTACGGGTTGACCAAGTGTATTGAATAGTGTAATACTACCTCCTTGAAATGCCTTTTTAGCATAAACACTTGTTTGAATAGAAAATGGATTTGGATAAACATCAATGGAGGATTTATCTGAAAATTCATTTATTCCGGTTAGATTGGTATCTGGCGTATATTCCCAGAAATCATTTCTGTTACCTGTATTATCCCAACCTGTTCCGATATAACCATTATTGCCCATTGAAAAACCTGTTGCAACAAATCTGGGAGTTCCACCAAAATCAGCCTTTCTAGTCCAAACATCATTTTTTGGATTGTATTCCCAAAAGTCCTTAAATAAGTTATTAGTCCCAGTACCTCCTGTTCCAATATAACCTCTATTTCCAATGGCAAACCCAACAGCAGTTGCTCTACCAGCGCCCGCAAAATCTGCTTTTTGTGTCCAAGCATTCAATGTTGTGTCATATTCATAAAACTCAATTGGAAATGTGGAAGAGCTACCCTGACCAAGTCCTATATACCCTTTGCTTCCAATGGCAAATCCAACTTGTCCCGTTCTGGCAATGCCTGGATAAGTGCTTTTTTCAGTCCAACTATTTGTTTCAACATTAAAAGACCAAAATCCACCCCAATCGGTTAGGACATATATATTATTTCCTATAGAAAAACTTACACTTTGTGAGACTGGTGAACCCGGAAAAAGCGCCTTTTGGGTCCATATATTTGTAATAGGATCAAACTCCCAAATATCACTATCCCATTTTCATCATTATCTGAACCTTGAGTAATATAACCTTTCCCATTAGCCGCAGAAGCAAGTGCCCAACCTCTGGCAACGCCTGGAAAACTATCTAATTTCAACCAAGTATTCGTTGCTTTGTCCCATTCCCAAAAATCGTTTAAAGTCTTTCTGCTTGGGTTGTTATAACCTGTTCCAATATAGGCCTTATTGCCAATCGAAAAACTTACTGCTGCAATTCTTATTGAACCTTTGAAAAAATCCTTCTGCGTCCAAGTGTTTTGCGCATTTAATGCTAAACAAAATAGCATAGTTGTTAAATACAAAAATTGCTTCATACCTTTGTTTTCGTTTATAGTATAAACCAAAAAAAAAAAACAATAAAATAAAATAATTGAAAACCAACACCTTAAATAAAAAAACATAAGCGTGCTTTTTAGTTTTTTTACTGTAAACAAAGAAGCAAAAACACAAAATTTGGAATGTCCAATAAAAAAAACTATGGTCCATGGACTATGGACTATGGACTATGGACCTATAAAAAACACTGAATGTCCAATGTCGATGGAGCAAAAACTATGGTCTATCGTCCATGGACTATGGACCCAAAAAGCACAAAAAAAACGCCCGATGTAATCATACACCGGGCGTTTGCAATTAAGAACCTTACTATTTATTTAGCAGCTACTACGCGAACTTTTACGTTAAATTCGTCAGCGATGGCTTTGTCGCCAAGACCTTCGAAGAAACTGCTAGAACCGTAACGGATATCAAATTTAGCACGGTTAACCATGAAATCTGCATTTACTACCACTTGCTTATCAGAGATGACAACCAAAGCAGGGAATGTAATTTCTTGGGTGATGCCTTTGATTGTTAAATCAGCCACGATGCTGTAGTTGTTTGCAGAAGTTTTGCTAGGCTTTACAGCAGTTGCAGTTTTTACTTTAATGGTTGCTGCACCATGCTTTTCTACCGAAAAGAAATCATCACTCTTTAAATGACCTACCAATTTATCATGGTATTCGCCAGTTAAATCTGTTGCATCAATCGTGGTCATGTCTACCGAAATTTCTGCACTTTTTAATACTTTACCATCTGTAGTAATGGTTCCTTTAGAAAACTTTGCAACACCATAGTGCTGACCAGTTACTTTGGTGGCATGCCATTTAAAAGTAGAAGCAGCTGCATCTACGGTAAAATTTGTTGCAGCTTTAGGAGCTGGATTAGAAGCGATGGCAGATAAACCCATACCTGCAATGGCTAATGATAAAATTAAATTTTTCATGTTGTTTATGTTTATATTGTTTTAAAATTGATTGGCTAATTTATCTAATAAGGCATTTAACTCATTTGCCTCTTGGGTATTTAGGCAATTGATATAAGCCTCAAATTTGTCGAACTCTTTATCTATCTCAGATAACAAATCTAGTCCTGCATTTGTTATCACTACATCTACTTGCCTTCTATCTTCTTTACATTCTTTACGCGTTAGCAAGTTTTTTAATTTCAACTTCTCTATCAAACGAGAGGCATTACTCATTTGATCTAACATTCTTTCCTGAACCAAACCCACACAAACGGCATTGGGATGCTGCCCACGCAATATCCTTAAAACATTATATTGCTGTGGCGATAAATCATACTGCTTAAAAAAACGTGTTTGCTCGGCCTCAATTAACCCAGCGGTATAAACCAAGTTTAATATCACCTTGTGATGCTCACTCTTAAATTTACTTTGCTGTATGGCTTTTTCTAATATCATTTACAGGTACAAATTTACATGTATATACATTTAATGTCCAAACAAATTATTATTTGTAGCTATAAAACGTTAATAATGAGTTGTTTTTATTTTTGAACCGAAGCGTTAATGAAAGTAAAAAGCGGCTTTTGGTTTCTAATAGTCAGCAATTCGGCTGTTAAAAACGAATGGTTAACTACCACAAAATCGGCTGCACTGCCCACTTGCAATGTACCCATTTGTTTTTCCTGAAATGCTCCTTTGGCAGCCCAAAAAGTAATTCCCTTTAAGGCTTCTTCCCTACTTAATCCTTCTTGTATTTGAAAGCCTCCCGCCGGAAATCCAGCAGCGTCTGTTCTGGCCACTGCCGCAAAAAATGTATAAAACGGCGATACTTGTTCAACCGGAAAATCTGTTCCCAATGGCAACCATCCCAATTGTTGTAACAGGGTTTTATAGGCATAGGCGCCTTTTAGTCGGTCTGAACCTAAGCGCGCTTCTGCCCAATACATATCGCTGGTTGCATGGGTGGGCTGAACCGATGGCACTACTTGTCCTGAACCAAATAAGGGAAAATCTGCCTCATTAACCACCTGCGCATGCTCTATGCGCCAACGCCTATCTGGCTTTCCGGCTAAAGCAGAAGCATACAATTTTAACAAAATTCTATTGGTAGAATCGCCAATGGCATGTGTATTTAATTGAAAAGGGGAAGCTGCAATCTTGCGTACATACTTCTCCATAGCTGCTAATTGGGTCAGCAAAAATCCTTGTTCATTGGGCTTATCCTCATAATGTTTTAACAAGCAGGCCCCGCGCGAACCCAATGCGCCATCGCCATACATTTTAAAACTATTCACTTGCAACAAGTCGCTGTAAAACGGACCTCGGTTCAGCCAATAAGCCAGGTTTTCATCTGTTAAACTTACCATGGCATTTATCTTTATGCGCAACAAACCTGCTTGCTGCAAAGAGTCTATTAACCAAATAATATCGGTGTCTAAACCAGCATCGGTAAGGGCGGTAATGCCATGTGCCAAACACATTTTTTGGGCAGTTAGCAAGGCTTCTATATTTTCTTCCCTGCTTGGTTTTGGCAAAATAGCTTCTACCAAATCAACGGCATTGTCTATTAAAACGCCGCTAAGTTTGCCATTTTGTTGCAACAAAGAGCCTCCCGCAATTTTTGACCGAACCGTTAATTTAGCCATTTGCAAAGCCACATCGTTGGCAATAGCAGCATGTCCATCTACTCGTTTTAAAACTACTGGATAATTAGGAAAAGCTTCGTTCAACAATTGATTGGTAGGAAACTCATTTCCCTCCCACTTGGTTTGATCCCAACCACGACCCAATAAACAAGTGCGCGTTTGTGTGCCTGCAAAATCTTGACACCGCTTAACCACCTCTTCAAAAGATTTACTGTTGCTCAAATCTACGCGCTGAGCAAACATGCCTAAACCATAAAAGTGGCAATGCGCATCAATCAATCCCGGGTAAATATATTTGCCCGCAAAGTTGAGGGTACTATCTACCTTATATTTTTTCAATAAATCTTGGGCTGAACCTAAAGCGGCTACCTTTCCATCTTGCACCACAAAAGCCTCGTGTGCTTGCAAGCTATCGCCCACACTTAGCACATTGCCCAAAACCATAAATTGCGCATTTTGCTTGGTGTTGCAAGCTATTAAGAAACTTGCCCATACAAACAAAAACCCAAGCTTCATAAAGCTATGTGTGTACTTATTTTTCATGCGATATTTTCCTTTTATGTTTCCAACGTTTATGACTCCACAACCAATCTTCTGGTTTTTTTAGGATACTTTCTTCTAACAAGCGGGTATGCATTTCTGTAATTTCAAAAGGCTTTAAAGCATTTGGTTCAAGCGTAATTAATTTAAAATATACATCGTAGTACCCGCGCTTGCGTCTATACATATCGCCATACACAATAGGATAATTAAACTTTTGAGCCATTTTTTCTACCCCTAAAAAAACGGGAGTATCTTGGTTCAAAAATGTCATCCAATGGCAAGTATCTGGCCCAGCGGTTTGGTCGGCAATAAAGGTTATGGCCGAACCAATTTCTTTGCGTTTTAACATTTCTCTGAGGGTACTTTGCATGGCAATAGGATACAAATTAAATCGAGACCGAATGTAATACATAAACCAATCGAACCACTTACTGCTAAGTGGATGATACAATACATCTACTTGCACTCCTGTTTGGTGCAGGCCTTGTCCGGCCCACTCCCAATTAGCTAAATGTCCGCATACCAGTATAAAAGGTTGTTGGTTCAGCCCGTGTATTACTTCTAAATTATGCATAGTAACATGTTTCTTGTAGAAGTTTTTACTAAGCGACACCATGGCTATGGTTTCGATAATGGTATCAAATAAATTTTGGTAAAACTTATACGCCGTTTGTTTAATCCAATCTTCGTTTTGTTGGGGAAAGGCATTGCGTAAATTTTGAAACACCACCTGCTTGCGGTAATTAAAAACACTGAAAAATAAAAAGCGAGCCACATCCGATAGTCCATGTAAAACAAACATGGGCAGCAGCGAAATGAGATAAAACGGTAGCGCTAAAAGGGGATAATACCACTTAAACTTTGGCATGGCATATTAATTTCTTCCGTGCAAACCTATGCGATTTCCTTCGCAATCTTCGATAATACCGGTATAACCAAAATCTTCGCTAATGAGGGCGGCAGGACGTAAAATTTTACCTCCCAATTGCACAGCAAGTTCAAGTTGTTCTTGTATGGGCAGGTGACAACGAATGTACACCAACACCCCAATATAGCCGGGTTTATAGGCCACATGCTGAATAAGTGCACCTTGTTGACCGCCTAAAATGGCCATTTTAAAATCGCCGGCATCTTGGAAATTAATATTTGCATCCAAGAATTTTCCGTAGAAATCCATTGCCCGGTGTATGTTTAGAACCGGAATTTCGAACCAACTAATCATAAGGTGCTGAGTTTATTAAATAAATTTATGTTGTCCAATATTAGGTTGAAATAAATGTATTTCAAAACTTTAATTATAACGGCACAAAAATCTATTCAAAAAAACACTTGTACAGAATATCAAAAAGATTATTTTTGCGCCTCGCTAAGCAGTTAGCAGGGCCTATAGCTCATTCGGTTAGAGCAACTGACTCATAATCAGTAGGTGCCTGGTTCGATTCCAGGTGGGCCCACCATTTTTTTTCATATGGTCTATGGTCCATAGTCCATGGACTATAGACCATAGTAAATCTTCATTCCCAACAACATCTAGTTTCTCGTTTTTCGTTTTTCGTTTCTGGATTATGGACTTTATACTTCTAACCAAATTTATGGTACTTTAGAACCAAAATTATTTTCCGAAAACTACCTAACTTATTGCTTACTAAACATGTGCTTAAATTTTAAGTTTAAGCCCAAATAAGATGACAACAATAAAATGGATAGTTTATTTATGTTTGTGTTAAAACAAATGAGTTACTCACATGCCTTCTTTATTCTATTTAAAATAGATGCTTTTAGGCTCTGAATAATTATTGCTTTGCATAAAAATTAAACCTATGAGCCACTACTTTTTTACTGATATTTCTAAGTTAAGTATTCAAACTTCGGGCAGTGAGTTTGGTCCGGCTGGTTTAACTAAAATATTAATTACTTTCCATTTAGAAGAAAATTATTAGAGATCATTCAATGGCTGTTTACATGATAAAACGAGTACTTGGTTTAGTTTTGCTTCTTACTATAGGCAATATTGGATATGCTCAATTCAATATAAGAGGATATTTATGCCCACCTGTTGGGGCATTTGAATTAAAAGAACCAATTGATTTGGATGTGGATTTTGTTAAATATAGATCATATTCTGTATTACTACATGATGCCGAAGATGGTTGTGTTCATGGTGATAAACAAATATTAGACACATTTGGAATGTTAGTTAGTTTAGGGGCAAAAATGTTTGAATTTAAATTCCATGATTTAAAATATGGTGACACAACATTTTATTATTGGAAACTTATTAAAGAATCAATAAGAAATACCCCAAATAAAACAATTACTCTTTCTTTTAAGAAAGTATACTACTTACCAGCTGATTTTTTTGAGAGTATGGGATCAATAGACCAACTATTTGTTAACTCTGATTCTGCACAATGTGATTTTAATTTTTTAAAAGTTGACACCCCTTTGGTAGACTTATTGCTTAATAACAGAAATACTAAAAACAAATCTATACCCAGTAATTATATATCAAAGATTTACACCTTTAACAATTCGAAAATTTTGTTCTCAGTCACGCCTAGCACTTATTATCTGAAGACAATAAATTTAAACATGTCTGAAATATCTAATACTTCAAACTTTTTTCCTCAATTAGAATTTCTTCTTGTTAGGAGATGCCACGGTTATGCAAGTATTGATTTGAACCAATTTCCAAATTTAAAGGAGATACATTTTTGCGGAAAATCATGGAAAAGAAAATTTATTATAAATGTTTCTGGAATTAGAAATAAAGGTCCAATATCATCATCGTTCAAGGCAATGACATATGATGGAGATTATTTTGAGAAGCCTCCATTATTTTCAAGTAAAAAATCAAGAGTCCGAAGATATTATTACAAAAATTTAGTTTTTAAAAATGATTATTTACTAGTCGAGTCTAAAATGATAAAATTTGTTGGCGTTAAAATTGACAAGAAAATATGTAAAAAGCTAATGCTCAATAAGGATATTTATGGATTACTCATTATCGGTTCCAAACTATATTTCAATAATGAAATGTTAAATTTTTTGAAAACAATAAAGGGAACATTATTAATAGATAAGGATTGCAGAATTATTAATAAAACCTCCTTCACCCTCGAAGAAATTAAAAAACAACTACCCAACTGTAAATTTAACTAACCATGCCTACCAACTATAAACCATCCATATCCTCGCTCATACCCCTTAGTGAGTTGCCTCAAATACCCGTGTTAACAGGGAATTTGAGTACCATATTTTCAAAAATTTATTACGCTAATCTTAAGGTAAACAAAAGTGCCAGTGGCGAGTTATTGCGTAGGTACCCCAATACTGCAATTTATGCAGCCAAGGCTAAATGGCACCCTTCGGGCCGAAACACAGTGCGCCCATTACTAAGTATAGACATTTCAGCAGATATGTATTCAATATTGCACTAAAAAACCTTATTACACCAGTGATAAGTAGTATAAAATTGAAGCGATTTTAATTGTTATGAGAGAGTAATTATATAGATGAAAACATCAAATTTAATTTAAAATCGCTCCTAAAAAAGCTAGGCAATCCATTTTGTAAAGCTTTTTCTAATTCAAAAACTATATCCCCATTCGACCGAGAGGCGACCTCATTTATTGAAACAAACCTTCTCTCTCTGGTGTTAACTAGCATCTGCAGAAAGTATGAGATTCTTCCCTGCGGTCGAGATGACGGGGACGGGCATCCATAGAGAAATAAAGTCAAAGAGCATGGCAGCAGCGAAGAACCTCTATGTTTGTCACGAGCCTTTCCCAGACAATAGTATTTTCAAATTTCGATTTTCGAATTTAGATTTTCGAATTTCGAATTTCAAATCTGATATTCGTTATTTTCAGATTTTGAACCCAAGTTTCACTATACTTGCAGCAAGTAAACCAGTTTAACATAGTATGAACAATCTAACAACCCAATTACACGAGCGATTAGCAAAAATTTATATTGGAGGTGGCGAAAAAGCTGCTGCTAAACAAAAAGAAAAAGGAAAAATGCTTGCCCGCGAAAGGGTAGCCTATTTGTTAGATGCCAACCAACCTCAAATAGAAATTGGAGCTTTAGCCGGATACGAAATGTACGCAGAACATGGCGGCTGTCCGGGTGGTGGTGTGGTTGTTGTTATGGGTTATGTTAGCGGCAAACAATGTATTGTTGTTGCCAACGATGCCACCGTAAAAGCAGGAGCATGGTTTCCTATTACAGGCAAAAAAAATCTAAGAGCTCAAGAAATTAGTATTGAAAATAAAATTCCGATTATTTATTTAGTAGACAGTGCTGGTGTCTATTTACCTATGCAAGATGAGATTTTTCCCGACAAAGAACACTTTGGAAGAATCTTTAGAAACAATGCCGTAATGAGCAGCATGGGCATTACTCAAATTGCAGCTGTAATGGGCTCTTGTGTGGCCGGTGGTGCATATTTGCCAATTATGAGCGATGAAGCCATGATTGTAGATAAAACAGGTTCAATATTTTTGGCTGGCTCATATCTAGTGAAAGCAGCTATTGGAGAAGACATAGATAATGAAACCTTAGGTGGCGCCTCTACCCATTGCGAAATAAGCGGGGTTACCGATTACAAATTTGAAAATGAGGCGGCTTGTTTAGACCGTATTAAACGAATATTTGACAAAATTGGTGATTTTGAAAAAGCTGGCTTTAATAGGGCTGAACCAAAAGAACCCAAAAAATCAATGGATGATGTATATGAGGCTGTGGCCAATTTTACAAAACCGTTTGATGTAATGGAAATTATTGAGCGCTTAGTAGATGCCGATAGTTTTGATGCCTACAAGGACCTTTATGGAAAAACCATTATTTGTGGCTATGCACGCATTAATGGCTGGGCAGTAGGTATTGTGGCAAACAACCGCTTAGTTGTTAAAGCCAAAAAGCCTAAACAAAGTGCTAGCGACAATCCCATGGAAATGCAGATTGGTGGGGTAATTTACAGCGATAGCGCAGATAAAGCCGCTCACTTTATAATGAATTGCAACCAAAAGAAAATTCCACTCGTATTTTTACAAGATGTTACCGGATTTATGGTAGGGTCTAGAAGCGAGCACGGCGGCATTATAAAAGATGGTGCTAAATTGGTAAATGCCCAAGCTAATTCTGTAGTACCCAAATTTACCATTATTACCGGAAACAGCTATGGTGCCGGAAACTATGCCATGTGTGGTAAAGCATACGATCCTCGTTTAATTGCTGCCTGGCCCAATGCCAAAATTGCCGTTATGGGCGGCGCACAAGCAGCTAAAGTTTTATTGCAAATTGAAGAAGCTAGTTTAAAAGCCAAAGGAGAAGTAATAGACGAAGTGAAACAAAAAGCACTTCTCGACCAAATAACCGAACGCTACGAAAAACAAACCAGTCCATATTATGCTGCTGCGCGACTTTGGGTTGATGCCATCATTGATCCAAAAGAAACCAGAACTTGGATTAGCATGGGAATTGAAGCCGCAAACCACGCACCCATCACTAAAGAGTTTAAACCTGGGGTAATTAGAGCCTAGTTGGGGGAAAAATTCGAAATTCTAAATTCTAAATTCGAAATTGAACTATAAAAAAATGTTGAACACTGAATGTTGAATTTCGAAGTAATAAAAACTATGGTCTATCGACTATGGACTATGGTCTATGGACTATCGACTATCGACTATCGACTAAGGTCTATCAACTTTCCTCCCCACTCTTCCACCTAAATGTTTGGCTAAAAAAAGTTCCATTTCTTGATAGAATTCTAGTCGGTTTTCTTCATTTGTAAAGCCATGACCTTCGTTTTCTTTTACCATGTATAGCACTTTTACACCCCGTTTTTTAAGGGCTTCCACCATTTGATCGCTTTCCGATTTATTTACACGCGGGTCGTTGGCACCTTGAGCAATAAACAAAGGCGCTTTAATTTTGTGAACATGAAAAACAGGTGATACTTCGCGCAGCATAACAGAATCTTTAATAGGATCACCAACCATTTCATACATCATATTCATAAATGGTTTCCAATAAGGAGGTACGGTTTGCATAAAAGTAAACATATTAGAAACACCCACATAATCTACCCCGCAGGCATATAATTCTGGCGTAAAAGTTAAACCAGCTAAGGTGGCATAACCGCCGTAACTTGCTCCATAAATACCAATTCGTTTAGGGTTGGCAATGCCTTCTTTGATGAGCCACTGAACCCCATCGGTAATATCTTGTTGCATTGCCCTACCCCACTGCTTAAATCCAGATTCCCAAAAGGCTCTGCCGTATCCAGTAGAACCCCTAAAATTAATTTGTAAAACCGCATATCCTCTATTGGCCAAAAATTGAACCTCTGGATTCCAACCCCAATTATCTCTGTCCCACGGACCACCATGCGGGTTGATTACAACCGGTAAATTTTGTGCCACCACACCCAAAGGCAAGGTTAAATAACCATGAATTAAAACACCATCAGATGCCCTATAAGAAACAGGCATTCTTTCACACAAAGCCGCCTCCTTTAACCACGGTGCTCTATCTGCTATTTTAGTTAAAGATGATTGGTTCAAATCGTATAAATAGGTAGCCCCCAAAGAACGGTCGCTAATGGTTCTTACAATAAATTTATCTTCCGCCAAATTATGGTCGGTAAGGTAAATTTCATAAGAATTACCCAATTCTTTTCTCAAGGTTTTATAAATGTGAGCGGTTAAGGTATCTAATAAAATTTGTTCATTTTTTGCCGTACTATAGGTAATTTGAGTAAGCACTTTGCGCTTAGGAGAAAAACTTAAATCGCTCACATCTACCTCTGGATGTTCAAATAAAACAGCTATTTCTTTCCCTTTGGCCATATCAAAAATTACGATAGCCGATTTATCCCTACCAATATTAGACGAGGCATACACATAGGCATTGTCGAAAGTAAAAAACAGAGGAGTTAAACTTTCTTTAAATGACGTTGTAAGCACCTTTTTAAACTCTTTTTGATTGGCCTCTTTGTATAAAAAAACAGTATTCACCCCATCCGATTGTATGGCAATTCGCAGGCGCCCATTATGATCAGTAATCCAATTTGAAACTGCTCCCGGATTTTTAGCCTCTAATACAATCTCACCGCTTAAAATATTTAATCTGTAAACGTCAAATAGCTCCTTGTTCTCTTTATTCATGCTAATTAACAAGGTGTTTTCTTGATTAGGCAACTCATCAATAAGCACCACACTTACCGATGGAAAAGGAGTTAGTTCCTTCCCAACTTTGCTTTGAACATCCATTACAAATAAATGAAAATTCTCATCTCCATTATTATCCTTTGCATACACTATCTGATTCTCGCCCTTCCAAAAAAAGGAAGCAATGTTTCTATCTGTTGCAAAAGTTAATTGAACAGTATCGCCTGAACCTAAAACCGTGCTGAAAATATTCATGCGATTTTGGTATGGCTTGGCAAAGGCAATTTGTTTTCCCGAGGGAGAAAGTAAAAAATAGGCATTCTCCGGATTCCTAAAAAAATCTTGCACCGGAATAATGGGTGCTTCCGCTGGCACCTGAACAACATCTCCAGAACAAGCCATCAATATACTGAAGGCAAAACCTAAAAAACTGAGCAAAATCGCTTTCGATTGTCTACGCCACATTCTCATCATTGTGCCAAATTTAGCCTTGTTTGCCCACAGATAAGTATGCGTATGTGATAATTGGCAAATGAAATGGATAGGTGGAGTCTCGCCTCGATTACCGCCACTTATTGCCAAAGCAAATTTTGTTATTTTTATTTGGACTAAATCTATTAAGCATGCTAGTGAAACAAGCCAAAAAGCTCCAAAAAAACAAATAACAATGGTCTGAACCAAAAAAAACAGTCAACTTTCTGGCGAATTTGTATCTTAGCGGCATGAATTTTCCACTTATTGCACCATCTGTGCTTTCAGCTAATTTTGCCAACCTAGGTACCGACATTCAAATGATAAATAATAGTGAGGCCGATTGGTTTCACATTGATGTAATGGATGGCGTATTTGTTCCTAATATATCGTTTGGTTTTCCGGTTATTAAAGCTATTCAACAAATAGCTACTAAACCTTTGGATGTGCACTTAATGATTGTGCAACCCGAGCGATACATCAAAGATTTTAAAATGGTTGGGGCCGAGATACTTTCTGTACATTACGAAGCATGCACCCATTTACATAGAACCATTTATGCCATTAAAGAAGAAGGCATGAAAGCCGGCGTGGCCATAAACCCGCACACACCCGTTCACTTGTTAAAAGACATTATTCAAGATATAGATTTGGTTTGCATGATGAGCGTAAACCCTGGTTTTGGCGGGCAAAAATTTATAGAGCAAACCTACCGTAAATGCTCCGATTTAAAAGCAATGATTGAGGCCCATCAATCTCATTGCCTCATAGAAATTGATGGCGGTGTAAATGAACATACCGCGCCCAAATTATTAGAAGCAGGAGCAGATGTTTTGGTGGCAGGAAATTATGTATTTGCCTCTAGCAACCCAACGCAAACCATTGCCAGTTTAAAAAATTTAAACGCTTATACCAAGTAAAAGCCACTTACGTTAGCATTACGTTGAAAATACTTAGTCTCCCATTTTTAGTAACTTTACTCTGCTTTGCGCTACTTCCACAAAAAAGTATGGCGCAAAAAAATGCTGTTATCTATGGTAAAATTACCGATTCGATAGGCAGAAGCATTGCCGATGTAAATATACAAGTGCGTAATTCCAATATTTTAGGAAGCAGCAATGAGGATGGCTCTTACCAATTACAAGTACCAGCTCAAAAAGAACTAGAACTTATTTTTACCTACGTAGGCAGAAATCCTTTTATTATTAAAGTTGAACCAATAGCCGCGGGTGAAAGAAGAAATATTCCCGTTCAAATGTCGTACGGAATTTCTTTAAGAACCTTTGTTATAAGCGAGGAAAGAGACAGAGAAAAAATCTCAATGGTGTCTATAGACCCTAAAAAAATAGAAGCACTACCCAATGTGAGTGGTAGTTTTGAAGCAATCCTTAAAACACTACCAGGTGTTACTTCTAATACAGAACTGAGTTCTCAGTATAATGTGCGAGGTGGTAACTACGACGAAAATTTAATTTATGTAAATGACATCGAAATTTACCGTCCGTTTTTACCCCGAAGTGGCCAACAAGAAGGCTTAAGTTTTATACATACCGAATTGGTTCAAAACGTAAAATTTTCTGCAGGTGGTTTCGAAGCCAGGTATGGCGATAAAATGAGCAGTGTTTTAGATATAAAATATAAAGACCCAACCAAATTTGCTGCCTCCACCAACGCAGGTTTATTGGGTGTACAATCGCATATAGAGGGTGCCAGTAAAAACCTAAGATTTACCTATTTATTGGGTGCTAGGTATTGGAGTAATAAATATGTTTTGGGAACATTGGATGTGCAAGGAGATTACCAACCTTCCTTTTATGATGTACAAACCTTATTAAACTTTCACATCAGAGAAAACTTAAGCTTAAGCGTATTGGGTAGTTATGCGCAAAATAGATACAATTTTATTCCACAAAATAGAGAAACTACCTTTGGAACTGTAAACCGTGCTTACCGACTCAATATCTTTTTTGATGGTGCAGATTTAATGGAATACCAAACAGGAACCTTTGCCGCCACATTAAATTTTAAACCTACTCCTTTTTCTCAACTTAAGTTAATTGCCTCTACTTTCTATTCCAACGAAAACGAAATTTTTACCGTAGAAGGAGCCTACAGATTAAGCGATATTGAAACCGATTTAGGTTCAGACAATTTTGCACAAGCCCGTAATTTACGTGGAATAGGTTATTTTATAAACAATGCCCGAAACGCAGTTATAGCAAGGGTTTCTAATATTGGTCACCGCGGATTTCAAACCATAGGTAAACATAATTTACAATGGGGTGCATTTTTCCAAACAGAACAAATTCAAGATAAATTGCACGAATGGCAATACGATGATTCATCTGGATTCTCGCGCCCGCAATTAGATAGCAATGGCAATTTTAACCTGAGTAATTTCTTAAGTACCCGCTTAAATTTATCTAGTTATAGATTGCATGGGTACGTTCAAAATTCTCAAATATTAAACAAAACCTACAACGCTATTATCACCTATGGCCTACGTGCCAACTATTGGAGTTACAATCAACAATTGGTATTTAGTCCGCGCATACAATTTGGGTTTGAACCCAATAAAAAACACAACCGTTTAGTTAGAGATAAAATAATAGATAAAAAATTAAGACGAGATTGGATGATAAAGGCAGCTTATGGTTGGTATTACCAAGCACCTTTTTACCGCGAGCTGAGAGATTTTGATGGAAAACTAAACACCAATATCAAAGCACAAAGAGCCATTCATTATGTAGTAGGTGGCGATATGAACTTTGTGGCTTGGAAAAGACCGTTTAAGTTTGTAACAGAAGTTTATTATAAGCAATTAGATTTTTTAATTCCATACGAAATAGACAATGTTCGTATCCGTTATTTTGCCAATAACAACAGCAGTGGATATGCCAGTGGAATTGACTTTAGGGTAAATGGAGAATTTGTAAAAGGGGCAGAAAGTTGGGCCTCCTTAAGCTTTATGAAAACCCAAGAAAAAATTACAGGTATCAGCGATATTTTTGGCAATGCCATCACCCCAAGTTATATTCCTCGTCCTACCGACCAACGTTTTACCTTTGCCATATATTTCCAAGATTATTTAAGAAACAATCCAAAAATTAGGATGAACCTAAACTTGGTATACGGTAGCGGATTACCTTTTGGCGTGCCAGATAGAAACCGCTACAACGACATCAATCGTATGCCTGCCTACCGCCGTGTAGATATTGGCTTGAACCGAGTATTAATAGCAGAAGAAACCAAAAACAGAGACAATTTTTGGAAAAGAAGTTTTAAATCGGCTTGGGTAGGTATTGAGGTATTTAATCTTTTAGGCATAAATAACACCATTAGTTATATATGGATAGAAGACGTGAGTGCCAACCGCTATGCAGTTCCCAATTATTTAACCAACAGAAGAATTAATTTAAGGCTATTACTTAAATTCTAGGTAAACCTAAAAGATGCAAGCACAGAAACAATCCCGCTTTTTAAATTGGAGTTTATTAGCCAAAATATTTTCCTTGGCCTTACCCTATCGCGGCAAATTTATAAGCGCAGTAATCCTAACGCTAAGCATGGCTGTTTTAGGTCCCCTCCGACCCTATTTAATACAGCATACACTTGATACCTATGTAGCAAAAGGCGATAGTACAGGCCTGTTATATTTTAGTTTATTTCTCTTTTTCTTGTTATTACTTCAATCGGTTATTCAGTGGTGGAGCACGCTTTTGGCCAATTTCTTGGGTCAGCAAATTATCTACGATTTACGCAATAAAGTATACAAACATTTGCTGTCATTGAAGTTAAAATATTTCGACCAAACACCGGTTGGCACTTTGGTTACACGCAGCATTAGCGATATTGAAACCATCTCTGAAGTTTTTAGCGAAGGCATGATAAACATAGTGGGCGACATTCTACAAATTATTGTACTACTTATTTTAATGTTTGGTACCCATGCCAAATTATCTTTGGTTTGCCTATCTGTATTGCCTTTGTTGTTTTACAGTGGTTACCTATTTAAAGAAAAAATAAAAGGCAGTTTCGAAGAAGTAAGAAACCAAGTTTCAAACCTTAATACCTTTGTGCAGGAGCATGTAAGCGGCATGCAATTGGTTCAATTATTTAATAGAGAGCCTACAGAATTAGAAGCATTTAAAAAGATAAATGCCGAACACAGAGATGCAAATATTAAAAGTGTTTTTTATTATTCGGTATTCTTTCCGGTGGTAGAAGTATTATCGGCCATATCTATTGGTTTGTTGGTTTGGTATGGAGCCAAAGGTGTTTTATCAGAAGAAATTTCCTTGGGTGTTTTGGTTGCATTTATCTTATACCTGAACCTATTTTTTAGACCCATAAGGCAATTAGCAGATAGGTTTAATAACCTACAAATGGGCATGATTGCTGGAGATAGAATTTTTCAATTATTGGAAGACAATACCCCCAAAGAAGTAGATGGTGCCGTTGAACTAAAAAGCACAAAAGGCCAAATTACCTTTAAAAATGTTTCATTTGCCTATCAAGAATCACAAGCAGTTTTAAAGCATATCAACTTTTCAGTTCAGCCCGGACAAACCATTGCCCTGGTTGGAAAAACGGGTGCGGGAAAATCATCTATTATAAATTTATTGAGTAGGTTTTACGATATTCAATCGGGAGAAATATTATTGGATGGAAACAATATTAACCAATACACGCTAGCCAGCTTACGAAGCAAAATAAGTGTGGTAATGCAAGATGTTTTTTTATTTAATGGTAGCATTTTAGAAAACATACAATTGTATAATAAAACTATGAGCGAAGATAAAATTATTGCCACAGCTAAATTACTGGGCGCACATGATTTTATTATGCGAATGCCCAATGGATACCATCAATTAATAACAGAACGCGGCTCTAATTTATCGGTTGGTCAGCGCCAATTAATCTCTTTTGTTAGGGCAATGGTATCAGACCCTGCCATTCTAGTATTAGATGAAGCCACCTCAAGCATAGACCACGAAACAGAAGAAATTATTCAATTGGCCATAGAAAAAATGCGTGCCGGTAGAAGCAGTATTGTTATTGCCCATCGCCTCAGTACCATTGCCAATGCCAATGAAATTTTAGTATTAAACCAAGGCGAAATTGTAGAAAGAGGTAATCACTCAAGTTTATTGCAAAACAGCGGGTATTACCGAACATTATACGAAAAACAGTTTAGCTAAAATGAAAATATTCCTATCTAGCATATCAAAAAATAACCTCTATTTAGGAATAGGCATTTTACTCTTTTTGTATGTGGTAGCAAGGGCATTTATGTTATCAATGACCCATGATGAAAGCTTAAGTTTTACCATAATAAACGGTGATGATACTTGGAAATATACCGCAAATAATCATTTATTAAATACCAAATTAATGGGTATTTGTCGGTGGTTATTTGGCAACAGCGCATTTTCATTAAGACTACCCAATATACTTTCATTTGCAATTTACCTGTATGCTAGCTTTCTTTTAATTTCAAAAATAAGCAGCACCCTCCTTCAAATTTTAGGATTTTCAATTTTATTACTTAACCCATATCTGCTCGACTTTTTCTCTTTAGCAAGAGGTTACGGCATTTCTTTAGCCTGTTTTGTGGCAAGCATGTATTTTTTATTGAAACAAATTGAAATTTGGAAAACTACCCCCACTCATTTAAGAAATTATTTCGCCTATTTAGTATTTTCAAGCGCTGCCTTATTTGCCAATTTAGGAATGATAAATTATTTCTTGGCTTCTCATTTGGTCTTAATAATTTGCAGCAGAAAACTAATTGCCGCAGCTATTTTAGGTTTGTTTGGCTCCATTCCCATTTATTTTGCCTTCAAAAACCTATGGAAGCTTAAAGTAAACGAACAACTCTATTTTGGAACGAGTAGCTTTAAAAACAGTTTCCTATCTATTCTAGAAAATAGTTTGTATAGTAAGTCAGGCATAGCACATTTAGATAAAATAATTTTGATTTTGGTAATAAGCTCAAGTGTTATGGGACTTATCATTACCATCAAAAAACAGAACTATCTCAATAATTGGTTTATCCTTTTTGCCATAAATCTTGTAATTATAAGTGGTTTCATTTTAGAAAATTTAATTTTTGGTTCAAATTATCCATTAGAAAGAACCGCTATATTTTTTATTCCGCTTTGGGGTTTAACTTTTATATATGCCTTAAACAACTTCCAAGAATTCTATACGCCTGCAAACAAGTGGGTGAACACATTGGCTGTAGGCAGTGCAATCATTCTAACCCTACATTTTATTAATACAAGCAACCTCAATCAGGCACATAGCTGGAAATACGATGCCCACACAAAAGACGCAATTAGATTCATTGCTGAGGCAAAAAAAGATAGCTCATTGGTGAGCAATCATTGGCTTTTTGAACCCACTTTGAAATACTACATAAAAACAGAAAACTTACCAATTAGGCTTAGCGGATGTGTTGAAACATTTGCAGAACCAGATTTTGTTTACAGGTACCAAGACACGAGCACCATAGCCGATTATTCCTTACTTAAATCATTTCCCCTGAGTAATTCAAATTTAATGGCCAAAACCAAGGCAAACGAGTAGAAAAAGAAAATTTTAGAACAATCTCCTTTCTAAAAACAATCCAAATTTCTTTGTTTGGTCTGAACCGAAACATGCTTCAAACTTCAAAAAATACTATATTCGCTGCAAGAAAATTTTAAACCATGAACCTAACCGGAAAAACAGTACTTGTTACAGGCGCCTCACGTGGCATTGGAAAAGGCATCGCTTTAACTTTAGCCCAAGCTGGCGCCAATATTGCTTTTACATTTGTAAGCTCTGTTGAAAAAGCAAAAATATTTGAAGAAGAACTCAATACTTTAGGCATTAAAGCCAAAGGATACCAAAGCAATGCGGCTGCTTTTGAGGAAGCTGAAAAAGTAGTAGACGAAATTCTAAACGATTTTGGTGCCTTAGATGTTCTAGTTAACAATGCAGGTATTACCAAAGATACGCTCTTGATGCGCATGAGCGAGCAACAATGGGATGACGTATTAGATACCAATTTAAAATCTGCCTTTGCCATGACCAAAGCGGCCATGAAACCGATGATGAAAGCAAAAGCAGGTTCTATCATTAATATCACATCTATTGTTGGAATAACCGGAAATGCAGGTCAGGCAAATTACGCTGCCTCTAAAGCAGGTATGATTGGGTTAACTAAATCTGTAGCCAAAGAATTAGGTTCAAGAAATATTAGATGTAATGCCATTGCTCCCGGATTTATTGAAACAGAAATGACCGAAAGCTTAAGCGAAGAAGTACGCGCAGAGTGGGTAAAAGGCATTCCATTAAAACGTGGCGGTAAACCAGAAGATGTAGCCAATTGCGTTCTATTTTTAGCCAGCGACGCTTCAGCCTATATCAGCGGACAAACCATCAACGTTTGTGGTGGAATGGTAATGTAGCTCATAGCAAAACATGCAATTTCAATCCGATTATCCATACCTCCTACTTATTGTTAGTGCCTTATTGGCCAGTGGCGTAAGCTATTGGCTATACCGCAATAACCCCCTAAACTTAGCCAAAAAATGGATGGTTTATGGGATCATGGGTTTACGTTGGTTCAGCCTATTCTTTATTTGCTTTTTACTGCTTGAACCTATGATAAAATGGATAACCCAACAAAAAGAAAAACCTTTGTTGGTGCTTGCCATAGACAACAGCGAATCGATGGTAGCGGGCAAAAATGCCAATTACCTTCGAAACGATTTTTTAAACGAACTGCAAGCATTCAAATCAGATTTATCTAGTCAATTTAACCTAGTTCAATACACCATAGGCAGTGGTATTGCCATTTCGGATAGTTTAAATTTTAATGAAAAACTGAGTAATTTATCGGAGGGATTAACTGAACTTGAAAATAGAAATTATCAATTAAACCATGCAGCCACCATCCTCATTAGCGATGGCATGTACAATGCCGGCAGCAATCCAGCCTATGCGTTAAGCAAAGCAAGTGCGCCAGTATTTACCT